>JAFGDV010000016.1 GCA_016931955.1 Candidatus Altarchaeota archaeon
TGAGCATCATCTAGGGTTTTGATGAACCTTTTATGAAAAGGTTCCTACGAGTACGGACGCATAAGTGTGAGAACCTACGATTCTCCCCCTTTACCAACATAAGGGCACCTTATGCCCTTATCAACCCTAAGAATCTGCCTTCGGCAGATTCCCGTTTTCGCCAGCCTTTTCCTAAAAGGCTGTGATGCAACCTTTTATGTAAAAGGTTCCTACGAGTACGGACGCGTGTTTATGTTTGTGTTGTAGGAAGTTATACGTATTCTATTCTTAAATTTCTCCTCTCATCTATTAACTAAGGTGATAATGATGGGTAACGTGATTATTCTGAATTTTAAGACCTATGAGGAGTCAACTGGAGATAAAGGATTAAAGCTGGCTAAGATCTGTGAGGAGGTTGCTGAGGAGACTGGTGCAGAGATTATTGTGGCAGCGCAACTCTCCGACATATACCGAATCAGTCAGGTGGTGAAGATCCCAGTCTACGCGCAACACATAGACAACATAAAGTATGGGAGTAGCACTGGGCATGTTCTGGCGGAGGCGGCGAAGGCTGCCGGCGCAACCGGTTCATTGATAAATCACTCTGAACTCAGGTTGAAGCTGGCAGACATTGAAGCCAATGTTGAGAAGTTGCTAGGTCTGAGTATGACTTCCGTCGTCTGCACGAACAACGTGAATACGACTAAGGCTGCCGCGGCTTTGAAGCCAGATTATGTGGCGATTGAGCCACCCGAGTTAATAGGTAGCGGTATTTCAGTGTCTAAGGCGCAGCCTGATATCATATCTGGGAGCGTGGAAGCCGCGAAGAAGGTTAATCCCCAAATTAGGGTATTATGCGGTGCGGGGATAAGCACTGGCGAAGACGTCCGGAAGGCTGTAGAACTGGGCGCCTGCGGCGTTCTCCTAGCGTCTGGGGTGATTAAGGCGAAGGATCCCAGAGCGGTGTTGATGGATTTGGTTGAGGGGGTTTAGGTTATTCTATGGCTCCTGTAGTCTTCCACGATTTTTTCGAGTGAGACTGCCGCCTTGGTCAGCTTGCTGATATCGTCCGCTGAGATGAAGTAGCAGCCGGAAACCTCCCTCAGGTATTCGATGCCTGTGACAAAGATGTTTCTACTGGCAAGGATACTGTGGTTTGCTTTTTCGGGGGTGAACGCAACCTTCACCTTATCTAGAAGATCAAGGTCCTTCTTCTTCAGCCTCCTCAAGACGACGGTGTAGCCGTTGTAGACTTCAGGGAATACGCCTATTGGTTTAACTTCGCCCTTAGACAGTTTCTTCCAGAGTCTGCTTAGTTCTTCCAAGTCCTCTAGACGGTTTCTCATATGTTGGAGAGAGGACTCCATGCTTTTGAGGGAGAAGTCTCTCCTCTTTATCTCATCCTCTCTTCTGAGCTCGACCCTGTATGCCCGCTTAGTCGCTGAAATCTTCTTCAGTAGATCCCTGATTTCTCTGTCTCTCTCTTCAAGCTGCTTCCTTAGGGAAAGGTTCTGTTTCTCAAGTCTGCGGATTTGTTTCTCTTCTTCCGTAGGTTCTCTCTCCTCCCTAAGTGGGGGCTCTATAACAGCTTCTGGTTCCTCCTCTTGGAGCATCTTCTTGGCTTCGCTGGTTGAGTGACCCTGCAAGACCAGGTGTTTGACGTCGTCTCCAAGATTCATGGAATCGATCTTCTGAAGCCTGTTCTTGAACCGATTGAACGTGAATAGGGCTGCTGCCAGAGAATCCCTCTGATGGGCGTCGGATGTCTTATGGTTTCGTGTAAGATCGATTTTCTCAGATACGGAGAGTGATTCAGGTGGAGTATAGACTCTGGCTCCAAGCTGTGCCGCAAGCTTGGAGACGAAACCTGGGGCAGGGTTCACGTCGGTAGCTATCACGGACGACCTGCCTGATTTAACCAATCTATGGATTATCTTGTCCATGCTGAGGTCTTTGGAGCTGAATAAGTCAACAGGTTCGCCTCTGAAATTCAACACCGCTACTCCTGTTGTTGTCCCCGGATCAACGCCAACAATGAGATACAATTTAACCAGATTCAGACGTTTAATTTAAGCTGCTCCTCCTTTATGGGATAGGATCCGTTCACGCATGCGAGACATAGATTCTCTGCAGGCAACCCTATGGCCTCAACCAGGCTGTCTATGGTGTTGTATGCTAGAGAGTCTGCGCCAATCTCTTTCCGGATGTCTTCGACCCCTTTTTTCTGGGCTATGAATTCCTCAGGTGTCTGCATGTCGATCCCATAATAGCAGGGGTTCTTTACCGGAGGACAGCTGACCCTCACATGGACTTCTGCGGCTCCGAAATCGCGGAGCAGGTTTATGATCCTCTTAACGGTTGTGCCCCTGACGATGGAGTCGTCCACTAAAACCAGCTTCTTGCCCTTTATTTCGCTCCTGATGGGGTTCAGTTTTATTCTGACGCCGACGTCCCTCTCCGCCTGCTTCGGTAGTATGAAGGTTCTGCCAAAGTATCTATTCTTAATCAAGCCTTCACCGTATAGGATACCAGAAGCCCTAGAGTAACCGATTGCTGCCGTAATCCCGGAATCTGGGACGGCGACGACCAGGTCGGCTTCGGCTGGAGCCTCCCTGGCAAGTATCTCCCCGAGCTTCCTCCGGACCCCATAAACTGACACTCCATCGATGACTGAATCGGGTCGAGCGAAATAAACGTACTCGAACATGCAGTGGCATTTCCTCTCCTTCCGCGTCCTATAGGATTGGAGGGTGTCGCCTATTACGACGATTTCTCCAGCCCTGACGTCCCTCACCAGCTCGGCATTTACTGCGTCAAGTGCGCAACTCTCTGATGCGACATAAAAGGAATCATCTAACTTGCCCAGCACAAGGGGCTTGAATGCCCAGGGGTCGCGGACGGCGATGATGTTATCTCCTTTCAATATGACAAGTGAGTAAGAGCCTTTGAGCTGATTCACGGCCTGCTTCACGCCTTCAATGAAGTCCCCCAACCTGAGATGCTCCTGCGCAATCAGTTGAGCGATTATTTCCGTGTCTGAGGTGGTTATGAAGACGCTCCCCCTGGACTCCATCTGATGCTTCAGTTCCTCTGTATTCACAAGGTTCCCGTTGTGGGCGAGGGCGAAGCTGCCTTTGGCGTAGTTTATGACCAACGGCTGAGCGTTTTCTACGTCGGATGATCCGCTGGTGGAGTAGCGGACATGGCCTACGCCGGCGTTGCCCTCCAAGAAGACCCCCTTAAAGACTTCACAGACGAGGCCTTCGTCTCTGTGAAGGTTTATGCCGCTGTTGTAGGTCGCGATCCCAGCAGCCTCCTGGCCGCGGTGCTGCATAGAGTAGAGAGCGTAGTATATGGACTCAAAAACAGGTTTATCGGAGCGGACGCCGAAGACTGCACACTTTTCCCTACCAGCCATTATGTTATTATTTGAGTTTCAAATTAAATAATTAAGTGATGAAAATGGAGCGCTTGGATTCTGGTGTGTGCATAGGAGGCTTCAAGGCTTACGGGGTCAGGGAAGGCAAATACGGTGTGGCATTCATCGTCTGCGATCAGGTGTGCGATGTGGCTGCCGTTTACACTAAGAGCAGCGTCAAGGGGGCGCATATCCTCGTAGACGAAAAGAAACAGAGTAATGGATTGCAGGCAATCATCGTCAATTCCGGTAACGCGAACGCCTACGTCAAAGACGGGGTGCAGGATGCTGAAAGAATGTGCGAGATAGCAGCCAAAGAGCTGGGCATTAAGGCAGAACACGTCGGCGTGGCGTCCACTGGGATAACCGGAAGAAAACTGGATCTGGAGAAGATTGAAAAACTAGTTGGGAAAGCAGTATCCAAGCTGACGTATTCCGCTGAAGGAAGCAGAAAAGCAGCTGAAGCCATCATGACGACGGATACGAAAGTGAAGGAATTGTGCTTCGAACACAATGGCATAAGGGTTGGAAGCATAGCTAAAGGCGCTGGGATGATCGCCCCAGACCTGGCGACGATGCTCTGCTTTCTGACGACCAACGCAGACCTGGACAGAGAAGAACTGCAGAAGGCCCTTGAAAGAAGCGTAGAAGACAGCTTCAACATGCTCGTAGTGGACGGAGACATGAGCCCAAACGATACCGTGCTTTTGATGAGCAACCGGAAGAAAAAATGCAGCCTAGAGGACTTCCAATACATACTGGATCACACAACCAAGGAGATGGCTAAGTTGATGGCATGGGATGGGGAAGGGGCGACGAAGTTCCTGGAGGTCGAAGTCAAAGGGGCGAGGAGCAGAGAAGAAGCCAAGGCCGCTGCTAAAGCAGTGACCTCATCCCCTCTGGTCAAGACTGCATTCTACGGAGAAAACCCGAACTGGGGAAGGATAGTTGCCGCAGTAGGGTCAAGGATCGGATTCAGCCTAGAAAAAATAGACTTGTTCTTCGAGTCAGGAAAACAGAGGGGGCAAGTTGTTGAAGGAGGTGTGGGTGGAGACCTGGAGAAGGCTGCTGAAATCCTGAAAAACAAGGAGATAAAGGTGATAATAGATTTGAACGAGGGCGACTGGAAAGCGACAGCTTGGGGCTGCGATCTAACTGAAGACTATGTGAAAATAAACGCGAGGTATAACTGATATGAGGATACTGGGACAACACATCAGGTTCATTGATCTAATGATCATCGTAAACGTCTTCGTCTACATCATGGGGCTGGGAACATACAGTATCCCAGACAACTTCGGATTGTGGCCAGCCATGGTATTCACAGAGCCCTGGCGGATGATAACAAGCATGTTCATACACGGAAGCTTCGGTCATCTCCTGATGAATATGCTAGCACTCTACTTCTTCGGGATGTGGATGGAAAGGATAGTAAGCGAGAGAGAGGTGATAAATATCTACTTCATAGGAGGCATCGCAGGTTCACTCTTTTATGTCTTTTTCGCCTTTTTAACACCTTTCGCATCGATAGACACCATAGCCGTAGGTGCCTCAGGCGCCCTCTTCGCTGTAGGCGGGGCTCTGGCAGTCATGAAACCCAACATACGGGTTCTTATATTCCCCTTCCCCGTACCATTACCCCTCTGGCAGGCAGAGATTGTGATATTCTTCCTCGTGTCGTTCTTCCCAAACGTTGCATGGGAGGGTCACCTAGGCGGATTGATCGCTGGTGCGATCTTGGGCTACTACTACAAGAAAAAAGTGATAAGGGTCCCGGAGATAGTGTACTTCACGACGAGACACTATTAGTCAGCTATTGAAGTACTCATTCCATGACCTGACCTGGACCTCCCTGTTCTTGACCTGTTCTACGGCGTTCGCCGCCGCTGACGCGCTAGCTAAAGTCGTTATGTAGGGAACGTTCAACTCAACAGCACTGCACCTTATCATGTATCCATCCCTCCTCTGCTTTCTACCAGCAGTCGGTGTATTGATTATCAAGCTGATGTGTTTATCCCGCATCAGGTCAAGAACATTCGGCCTACCCTCACTTATCTTAAGGATCTTCCTGTTCTTGACGCCGTTCTCAGCCAAGTAGTCGGCTGTGCCGGCAGTCGAGATGACCTCGAAACCAAGCTCTGAGAACTTTCTCGCGATCTTCAGGATCCCTGGTTTATCCTTCTTCCTGACGCTTATGAAGACTGTGCCACTTAGTGGCAGCTCATTTCCTGCAGCTAACTGGGCCTTATAATAGGCCATCGCGAAGTCACGGTCTATGCCCATAACCTCCCCAGTAGACTTCATCTCAGGCGATAAGACCGGATCCACACCAGGAAGCTTAATGAACGGAAAAACCACTTCCTTAACAGCCACATGCTTTATCTTCTTCATCGGCTCCATGTCTTGGACGATGTCCTTTATCTTCATCCCAACCATGATCTTGGCCGCGATCTTCGCCAGGGATATGCCAACCGCCTTGCTCACGAAGGGAACAGTTCTGGAAGCCCGCGGATTAGCCTCAAGCGTGTACACCACACCATCCTTGATAGCGTACTGTATGTTAATCAAGCCCCTCGTATTTAATGCAATAGCAAGCTTCTTTGTATACTCTATAACCCTGTTCACGATCTCCTCCTTAAGGGTCTGTGGGGGAACAACGCAGGCTGAATCCCCTGAATGAATCCCCGCTTCTTCGATGTGCTCCATGATCGCCCCTATCAAGACAGTCTCTCCATCGCAGACAGCGTCGACGTCAAGCTCTATCGCATCCTGCAGGAACTTGTCAATGAGGATCGGGTGCTTCGGCGAAACCTTGACCGCCTCCTTCACATATTCTTCAAGCTCTATTTCGTCGTGGACTATCTCCATGGCCCTTCCACCAAGAACGTAACTAGGCCGAATGAGAACTGGGTAGCCGATTTTCGCGGCAATATCCTTCGCCTCCTTGAAGCTGCGACCCGTACCCCATTCAGCAGAAGGCATACCCAATTTAGCTAGGATTTTCCCGAAGAGGTCTCGGTTCTCTGCTAAGTCGATGTCCTCGGGCCTTGTACCCAAGATGTTCACCCCGTGCTCTTTCAGGAGCATTGCGAGGTTTATGGCAGTCTGGCCACCGAACTGAACCATCACACCCAACAGGTTCCTTGACTCCTCCTCCACGACATTCAACACGTCCTCGAGCGTCAGGGGTTCGAAGTATAGCTTATCCGATATGTCAAAATCGGTTGAGACCGTCTCCGGGTTGTTGTTTATCACTATGGTTTCAAACCCAGTCTCCCTCAAAGCGAACACTGCCTGAACCGTGCAGCAGTCGAATTCAATGCCCTGCCCTATCCGAATAGGTCCTGCGCCAAGGATTATGACCTTCTCCCTGTCAGATACCTCGACTTCATCCTCTTCCTCATATGTCGAGTAATAGTATGGCGTCTCTGCATCGAATTCCGCAGCACAGGTGTCGACCATCTTGTAGGTGGGTTTTATCCCTGCTTTCTTCCTTGACTCTCTGACCTTGTCTTCATCCCCCAATTGCTTGTCGAGGAAACCCATCTGCTTCATTTCCCTGATCTTATCCTTATCCTCTTTCATCAGTATATATCTTTAGATGTGTTCAATATATTTTGAGTATATGATGGACTTCAAGAAAACCAAGGAAAACGTGATGCTCTTCTGGGAGCTGCTGAGGATGAGGAACGGGTTAATAGCATTCTTCGGCGTATTGGTTGGAGCCTCATTCATCTACACCGAAGGCACACCAATACATTGGGCTTCCGTTTTCATAGCAGGTTTCTCTGCCTTCCTGATAACTGGCGCAGGAAACGCATTAAACGACTACTGTGATTCAGAGATAGACAGGATAAACAAACCGAATAGGCCCATACCCTCCGGCAGAATATCCCGCAGCGATACACTGATGCTCTCAACAGTCTTATTCCTCTTAGGCCTTGGTTTCTCCAAGTCGATCAACGACCTCTGTCTAATGATAGCATTCCTGAACTCCATCATCCTAGTAGTCTATGGAATCTACTCAAAGAAGATGCTCTTAGTGTCAAATCTAGGGATAAGCTTCCTCGTATCCTCTCTGTTCGTGTTCGGCGTTGCGGCAACAGTCCAAGAGGGGGAGAACATACTACAGAAATTTGGGGTTGAAGGAATAAGCCTCATCACAATCATAACAGCATGTGCCTTCCTCATAACCATGGCAAGGGAGGTAATAAAAGACATCGAGGATATAAAAGGGGACAAAGAAAAATACGCAGTAACCCTACCAATAAGCATAGGAGAAACCAGAACAAAAAAAATCGCCTCAGCTTTTACATTAATTGCGATACTATTAAGCCTACTACCATTTATCATACGAGTCGGGGCCTTCAACCTCTACGTCTACGGCTTCATCCTGTTAATCGCTGACCTGATATTCATCATCTCGCTCACCATGCACCCCTCCCTAAGCCAGAGGATGATGGTATTAGGCATGGGCTTCGCGCTATCCGCCTTCTTCCTAGCCAACATCTTAGCCCTATAGTAGCACCAAATTTAATGAAGACATTCTAAATTATAACTCAACTAAAACGCCCTCGTAGCTCAGGCACCCTTTTCTTTACGAAAGAAAAGCGTGCACGGAAAAGAAAAAGTTGGTATCCTAATGCCGACTAAAAAAGACAAAAACAAAAATTTATACATGCCCTCGTAGCTCAGCCTGGTGGAGCGCTTGCTTGGTATCAGAAAAGACGACAAAAAGCAAGAAGCCCCGGGTTCAAACCCCGGCGAGGGCTAAAGCACTTTCTTTTTTTCCTAAAAAGAAGGGTGTATCAGCAAGACGCTTAGCGTCTTGTCTGAGTCGAAACTAAAAGTTTCGCTCATCATCCCAGAGAAAAACGTTGAATTTGCCTTAGGCAAATTCTTTTTGATCAACCTTTTATAAAAAGGTTGTGAAGCAACCTTTTACGAAAAGGTTGGGGTTGAAAATGGCTGGAGAAAAACTAGTGTATCGAGGAAAATCAAAGGATGTTTATGAGATAAGTAGGGGAGAACACGCTGGAAGATACCGCTTTGTTTTCACAGACAGGGCGACTGGTTATATTGAAGATGGAAAGCCTGTCTTCGATCCAGGATACGACGTCGTCGTCGGTGAGATTCCAGGAAAAGGAGCCATAGCATGCGGGTTTGCGACATACTTCTTCAAGCTCTTACAGGATTATGATATCCCATCACACTATATCGAAACCGTAGGCGACAACGAGATGATCGTCAAACCCGCGACGCCGATAAGCATGCCAGCTGAGGCGCCGGAATTCGAAGGAGCAGCTCCCATGCAGAACATCGAGTGGACTTGGAGGAACAACACACAAGGAAGCTTCTGGCGCAGGTATCCATTCGTGAAACCCGGCAAGAATCTCAATCAAGTGGTTGAAGCATGGACTAAGGGAGCATCAGACACTCTCATAACATTCGAGGCACTGGAGGCTTCAGGAGCGATGACCAAGGGGGAGATAACATACTCTGAAAAACTCGTCAAGGATATCGCCGAAATCGTAAGCAAGGAATTCACGTCGAAGGGACTGCACGTAGTGGATGGAAAATTCGAGCTCGGAAGGCTGAAGGGAGGTAGCGGAGAAATCGTATTGATAGATGAAATATCCCCAGACGTGCTGAGGGTGTGTAAGGGGTATGTGTCAGGAGAAAACGGCGACTGCAAGTCTTACAGGAAATGCATAAACACAAGCCTAATCGACGGTAAAAGAACAATAAAAGCCAGAAACCTGCTGACCGCCAGCGACCTGCAGGAGATATTCCTAAGATAATCTATTTCTCTTTTATCTTACATTCCTCCAGTTCTTCCGGCGATATCTTCATTTTATCCCTGAGTTCCTCGAATTTGCTGTCGTCGTAGGTGCAGCAATCATATCTTGAGATGAACTCCAACCACCACTGAGGAATCTCTTTCCTTATGCTTTCATAGATCCTAAACGCTTTTTCCTTGAAATCCTCAGAAAGCCTATGAGCCATCGGGCAGTTCTTGTAGTCGACGAAAATCCTGACCTCATCACCTGAAAGCCCGACGAGAACGGGATAAAGCATACCACTTATCGGCTTGC
Organism: Candidatus Altarchaeota archaeon; assembly: GCA_016931955.1. Classification (GTDB taxonomy): domain Archaea; phylum Altiarchaeota; class Altiarchaeia; order IMC4; family QMZM01; genus JAUWTD01. Next base: position 9,493 of record JAFGDV010000016.1, read on the forward strand.
AATTGAATTTCTCCAACTCGCACCTGTTCTCCTTGTCTAGGAAAGGACAATCCCCTGCAAGCTTTATCATGTAAACCTCCTCCCCCCGAAATTCGACTATGTTACAGACCCTGTCTATGAATTCCTGAGGAGTTAAGTCAAGTTTTTTTGCTATGAACTCCACCTCGCCGGGGAGAAACAAGGCTATCTGATCTCTCTCGCATTTACCACCGCATTCACGGCATAAATCAACAATCAAGCCGTCGAATTCCTGATGAATCCGCTCAAAATCAATCGCCATATAACATAATAGGCTGCAAAAGATAAAGGAGGGTATATTAAGCCATGAGGGGAGTTATTAATATGGGCTTCTTGGATAGGTTGTTTGGGTTTACAAGATCTTTGTCGAGGGGCAGATACGCATCCTTCGAAGGACTTCTATCAGGCAAAATAAGGCCGGCATCAGAGTTGGAGGTCAGAGACCAGCTGCTGAGGCTGGCGGAAAAAGATGAAAAACTCAGGAAAGCGTTGACTGCTTACGTAGAATCCGGCGAATACAAGAAGAGCCCCTTCATAAAAAAAGAGGGGGGAAGCAGCGTCATAAAGAGGTAACATGAAGGACTTAATCCCAGACCTGAAGTTCCGGCACATAAGGTTCGTCAACCAGGATGGGAGGTTCATCAAAGCCAGGAGAAAGTTCAGATACTATCATGAACTCCTGGAGTTCCTGAAGAAAAAAAAGGCTGCTGATTCCTATTACTCAACTGCTAAGTGGCTTAATCCTGAGAGGATAACGCAGGAAAAAAAGGAGGGCGACTATGATACCGTTTTCCTGGGCTGCGACCTGTTCTTCGACGTCGACTCAAATGAGAAAAACATATTCAAGGTCGTGGAGGAAACACGAGAAGGGGTTAAAAGGGTTCTGGATTTCATCCGCTGGAAGGGGTGGGAGATAAGATACATTGCATTCTCTGGGGCAAAGGGATTCCATGTATCCGTAAAGGATCCACTGGCTTATTCCTCACCTGAGCCGAAGAAGAGGGAAACTGAAGCCAAAGAATTCAGGGCAAAAATCGCCAGAGAGGTTACTAAGAAAGGCCTTAACGTGGACTTGGGTGTTCTAAAAGATGTAAGAAGGATCGTCAGAATCCCGTTCACCTACAACTCCAGGAGCGGCTACATGTGTTACCCGATCCAAGAAAAAGACCTCGACCTGGAACCGAAAGAATTTTTAGGTAGAATACCTAAGATAGGTTATGGAGGGACGAGCCCGTTAAAGCGGGCGATGAAGGCGCTTCGCCTGATCAGAAAATCCCTGGCTTGTGGGTTCCCCTCCACCCCACAGGCTGAGTACTACATCGGCTTCTCTGTTTCCTCTACAATCGCGGGAACAAAAAGACACACTCTGATGCTGGAATTCGACAACAAGATAGACATTACAGGTATCATAGATTACCTGGGGGATAGAGAGATTATCCCGTTATACACCTACAGAGACTATATCTCAACCCTCGTTTTTTCGCCGACGGCCTTAGACAGGGGGATGATATTGAAGACCATGAAGAGATTCAATGCGAGAAACTATAACGCCTTCAAGAAATACTCGCACAGTCTGATGAGGGTGGGGAGATTCTATACGCCATCTTTCAGGGAGGTTGCCTGGGAGGTTGAGTGCAGAGAAATCATTGGAAAAACATCTGACAGATATCCCTGCTCAAGGGCGCACTGCCTCCTGCTGGATAGAGATGATAGAACCAACGTCTGCGGCAGCGAAGAAGTCATAGTCAGGCTTGCCAAGATAACACCTTAGAGCTATTCGATTGAGTAATCGAGTCTCGCAAGCCCCTTAAGTTTTTCTATCATCTCCCCTGAGGAGTCGAATACTGTGATAGTGTCTACTTCATTGTCCCAGAAGGGGTCTTTCCTGTTCATGTAGATGCCCTCTTCGGTGTTTAAGCCTTCTCCCGTATGAATCGACACAGAGGCTCCGGCTTTCAGATAGAATTCCGGCAACTCGAACGTGCTCTTATAGTTCTTGTTCCTGATCCTCCAACCAGTCAGATTCACCGTATAGTCTCCAGTGTTCTTGAGTATAATCCATTCCTCCTCAAGGAAACTCTTCTCTGGTGTGTATGGGGACTCAAACTGGTAGCCTGCAATCCTCACGTCACTGCTGGTCTTCAGGATGGGAAGGGTTGTTGTGGAGGTTGTTGTCGTCGAAGTCGTCGTAGATGTTGACGTAGTAGTTGACGTGGTCGACGTCGTGGTTGAGGAGGATGTTGTAACCGCAGGCTGCTGGAGGCAACAAAAGGAATATGCTAAGAAAACGAGAAAAACCAAGAGAGCGAAAAAAGCCAAGACAAACAAGGGGGATATCTTCTTAGGTTTTTTGGGTTTCTTAGGAGTCTCCTCTTTAGCGGGTTGGGGGGTTTTTTCTTCCATCCTAATACTACAATGGAATTCCAGCAAATAAAACCTTAATTTATTCGCTGAATGGTAATAGATAAACATGCCAGTGAAGGTCAAGAACGCGATGCGCAGCATAGCCAGACACGTCGACAAGATCATAGAGGAACTGGATAACACAGAGATAGAAGAGATGATGAAGCAGATAAAGGGGGCTGATAAGATATTCCTCATCGGCGCCGGCCGCTCAGGTCTTGTGGGTAAGACATTCGCCATGCGGCTTGCGCAGCTTGGACTGACGGTTTATGTTATAGGTGAGAGCGTAACCCCCGCGATGAGCGACAAGGACCTGCTCATAGCGATATCCGGTTCAGGAGAGACCAGTTCGGTTGTCAACGCGGCGAAGACCGCTAAGGGCGTCGGTTCTAAGATCTTGGCTGTAACCTCCTACCCAAAATCCAGCCTCTGCAAGGTCGCTGATTCCATCGTCGTAGTAAAGGGGAGGACTAAGATCGACATAGAAAAAGACCACATAAAGAACCTGATAGAGGGAACACACACCTCTCTGACCCCTTTGGGGACATTATTCGAGGACTCTGTGATGATATTCTTTGATGGGGTCACGGCTGGATTGATGACGCGTCTTAGGAAGGGAGAAGCCGACTTGAAGAACAGGCACGCGACCCTTGAGTGATTAATGCATCCTGAACCTTAGTATCTCTTTTTTTGACTCATCTGAGACATTCACTTCAGTCACGACAAGCTCCCCACCCTCAAGATCCAGGACATTAAAACATGGATAAGACCTTCCCTTTAACCTGCGGGTAGTGGCCGTTCCTGCGGTGATGAAGTACGTGTCCTCCATGCACCAGATCCAGGGCCTGTGTTTATGGCCTGATAGAACAAGGTTTACGCCAACGTCGTGGCAGACCTTTAAGACGTCGCCCGCATCCAATGGAATGTGCCTCTCTCTCCCAGTCCCTGGGATCGGGATCAGGTGATGGTGCAGCGTCAGAATCCTCAGCTTGTCCAAATCGGACAGGGTTTCTTCTATGAGAGAGTAGTTCTCTCTGCCAACATGTCCGTCGCTTATATCTGGTTCGCTTGAATCTATGCCAAGAATCTGGACCACTCCGTTCTCGTACACTGGAAACCTTTTCTCAAAGACTTCCTCGAAGAGCCTGTAGCCTTCATTCCTGGCGTCATGGTTTCCAGGGATGATGATCTTCTTCCTGACTTTTATGGCGTCAAGGTATTCGACTGCCTGATCATACTCATGCATCAGTCCCTCATAGACGAGGTCGCCTGAGACAATCAACACATCAGGATCCAGGTTGTTTATCAAGTCAACGACCTTCTGCCCCCACTCTGGGACATAATACTGAGAAGAGACATGGATGTCGGAGATATGCACCATGCGCATGTTTTTCATTCTATTTTTGGCATAAACAACCACTGCACAGGTTATATATCGCCTGTTGGAGATATAAGCTTATGGGATATTGACATCCATAAATTAACGCTCAATCACGTATTATTTATCATGACGAAACCGAACATCAGGGATACTGGGTATTATTCATACAGGCTGGGTTCTCTGCCGAAGGGCTGCAAGCTCTGCGTAAGAGGAGAGAAACTGGTACTATTCATCACAGGATTATGCAACAGAGACTGCTTCTATTGTCCACTGTCGGACGAGAAAAAGAATAGAGACGTGGTCTACGCGAACGAATGGAATACCGGTTTCAGTGGAGGAACGCTAACTGAGGAGGAAACCAACACAATCCTGAAAGAAGCCAGGCTCTGCGACGCAAAGGGGGCTGGAGTAACGGGAGGGGATCCCCTGCTCGTATTAGATAGAACCGTTGAGGTCATACGGAAACTGAAGAAAGAATTTGGGGAAGACTTCCACGTGCACCTTTACACGACGCCTGAGAATGTGACAGAGGAGAGGCTTGAAAAGCTGTTTAAAGCAGGACTCGACGAGATCAGATTCCACCCATTAGTGTGGGATGACAGGTGTTGGGATAGAATAGACCTGGCGAAGAAGTTCAACTGGAGTGTTGGAGTGGAGATCCCCGCCATCCTAGGGTATGAAGAACAGACGAAGAAGCTCATAGACTTCCTTGAGGGGAGAATAGGTTTCCTTAACATCAACGAACTCGAGCTTGCTGACACGAAAGCCAACAAGCTGCTGGAGATGGGCTACAAGGCGAAGAATGATGAATCCTATGGCGTATCGGGCAGCGAGGAACTTGCCCTCTCGCTCATGGAATACGTAAGGGAAAAAGGCTACTCCTTCCGGGTGCACTACTGCACATGCAGGCTGAAGGATGCCGTGCAGATGAAACAGCGGATTTTGAGGCGCGCCGGCAACGTCGCCCAAAAATTCGACAAGATAACAGAGGACGGCATGCTTGTAAGGGGTGCCATATATTTGCCTGAGCTGAAACCTGGATTCGGCTACCGTAAGAAACTGATGGAATTGAGTAGAGATGAAAGGGAAAAAATCCTCTCCGATCTCATGGAAGCGAAAAACAGGCTTATATGGGATAGAATGTTCAGGGGAGATGAGCTTGTAGTAGATGACTTCAAGCTGCGGCTTCTTGCATCTAGGAGGAGCGTGAAGAAGCTCAGGAAGAGGCTTAAGAAAATAGGCCTTGCCCCTGCGCTCGTGGAAGAATACCCGACAAGAGACAGCCTTGAAGTGGACGTAGAGTTCCTATGAATCAAGTGTATGCAGGGTTAGGGGGAATAAAGGATTAAATCTTATTCGACGCCCTTCCTAAAGTGGCCTAAGGTGTACTCTTTCCGTGGGCGCCTAAACTCCTCGCCAGAAAGAATCCTTTGATAGGCTAAAACAGTCTCACCAACCCTTTCCTCAAGGTCCAAAAGATACTGGACTATGCCAGAATCCGCCAGCTTGAGGACTCCGCCGTACAGTTCCAGCGGAACGCTGTTCACTACCTGCTTATAGTCAGCCTCAGCCCTCACAGGGAAAACGTAGCCCAACTCATCCTGCAGACTCTCTTCCCTGAGCTGATACTTCGACGTCATCAGAGGAACTCTTCCGTGAACATAGACCCCGAATCTTTTATCCTTGAACTCCTTAAGCTCGCGCAAGGAAAGCTCCGGCGAAATAACAGGTATCACTCCACGATCATTCCAGAACCTGACATCGATTTCATTGAAGACATTCCCTGACACATTGAGATAGACCTCATACCCCTTTAGAGAAGAGGCCACCCCGAGGTCGCCTGAGAGGACCGACAAAGGATTGATCTTTCTGACTGTTTCGATCGCCGCCGAGGCGTTCCACTCACTCAGGCAGCGCGGAACATAAGGGCTTATCCTCTTATCCTCTGTAGGATAGTCTTTCGCTAAGACGTTGTAGTACACCCGCAAAGCCCCAGCATACAATGCAAGGAAGGCGTCGCTAAGTGAGTAGACCTTGACAAGAAGCCGAGGCTCGACAAGACGCGCATCCTCAGCTTTAGGAAGACGCACATCTGTGGATTTATGCCGTGAAACAACGAGTCTCTCCTTTTTGGGAAACCAATAAGGCTTCCTCCGCGAAGCCGCCGAGGTTATGAAGACCTCATCGCAGGGTTTAGCGTTTATATGCAGTTTAACCCTTCGGCCGGCCTCGGCTTGATGAACATCTCTGCCATTACATTCTATCCTCCTTATAACATCTCCGCAGATCTTCTTTCCAGAAACTATTCCGACGCCGTCCCCCACCTGCAGGGATTCACTTAGGGTGATTATGCCACCATCCCCTAGTTTACCCAAAAAGACGCCCCTCTTTCCAGACGCCTCAGGGGATACAACATCAGACTGCCTGAACATCATCCCCAATGTGTAGCCCCGGCTGAAGGATAACCGCGTATCAAATAAGGCTTCGGGGTCGACTTCTCCTGTGTCGATGGCCTTCCTGTACAAGTAAGTTGCTGCGGCAACATAATCCGGGCTTCTAAGGCGACCCTCTATTTTAAAAGCTGAAATTCCGGCTTCAATTAGGGGAGTAATCTTCTCTACGAGGCACAGGTCTTTGGTGGATAGCACGAACCCAGAATTATATTTTTTCCTGCACGGCTGGGCGCATAATCCCCGGTTACCGCTTCTGCCTCCAAGAAAGGAGGACATAAGACACTGCCCACTAATGGAGAAACAGAGGGCGCCCTGCACGAAGACTTCGACAGGGATGCCCGTCTTCTGCCGGAATTCCTTGACCTGGCTTACTGTGAACTCCCTCGGCAGGATGACACGATCTACGCCGCCCAAGATGTTCCCATAGAGGGAGTTGAAGATGCTTGCCTGCGTCGAGGCGTGGACCTCGATCCCTGGGAAGTTTTCCTTTATTATGGATATGAACGCTAAATCCTGCACGATGATGACGTCGACGCCTGCATCATAAGCACGACCTATGAGTTTAAAGTAGGCGGACAGCTCATCATTCTTGACGAGCGTGTTCGCAGCGAGATGGACTCTGACGCCGCGGTCGTGGCAGAATGAAGTTACCTTAGGTAGGTCTTCTTCGGTGAAGTTCTCAGCCCTGCGGCGGGCATTGAATCTGCCTACGCCAAGGTAGACTGCGTCGGCGCCGTTTTCGACCGCCGCCTTAAGAGAATCCCAATCGCCTGCTGGGGAGAGAAGCTCGACTGAAGACATCTTAGAGGTTTATGTAGCCGAAGACTCTCGGCGGCTTCTGCCCGGGATCTAGGAGCAGCATCCTGCCTGGGAGTATCGGAATCTCTTTTTCGAATTCGAGTGAAATCTTCCCTGAGCCGCCGGCTGCGACTCCTCCTCCTACTACCCTCGCAGGAACATAATTCAGAAAGGCGGCTGCCTGAAACATATCCCCCACAACAAGTCCGCGCGGCGAATACCTTGAGAGGAACGCCTCAGCATCCATCCTCCTCTCAGTCCTGATCTTACTGGATGTTGATATGATTGTGCCCCGACCTACGTCCTCGGCCTCCACGCCCTTCAATGCGAGACCTACCCGAACTCCGGCAGAAGCGTCTTCTACGTCAATGTCTTGAACCTGAACCGACTTCACCTGCGTCCTCTTCCGGCTGGGATATATTATGAGTTCATCATGCTTCTTCACAACGCCCTGCTTCACAACCCCCAATGCGACGGTTCCAACGCCGCGGACACTAAAGGAGTGATCGATCTGCACTACTGGGTCGCCTTCTCTTTTTAAGTCAAATTCAGCGAGTTTTTCTCTGATAGCTATAACCTGATCTTCAACGACACCGTATTTGAAGGCAACCGTGCCCGAGATGAAGCTTTTGATCAGTTCTGCGTTCACATTCTCTCCAAGGATGAGATAACCATGAGACATGTTTAATGCATCAAGTGCGACGACGGTCTCAGCAAAGAAAGAATCCACCGTTTCGACCTTGATGAGGACCTGATCGGCCATGTAGAGTGAAGAGACCAGCGACTGAATCTTCTCAGGATAAGAAGACGACTCAATGAAGGATAGTATGGTGTCACCCACCTTAGTGTTGTACAGCGTAACGTCGCTCGACGTGCCCTTCCTGCCCAGAGAAGACGCCAAACCCTTCCCCAAAACCGCCGAAACATTACCTGAAAAAGCCATAATAGACATTACCGAAACAAAGGATAAATCACACATATTTGTGAGGTGTTTTGTATGGGTTGAGTTAACTGTAAAACAGGGTTATTGGATGGTTAAGAGGCGTTTGTGTTGCTACAATGTAAACAAGCCGTTCTTGAATCCCCTCTTTTCTCCTGATCGTACAAACAAAGCAGAATACAAAGGGATATATAATGGAAAATCAAAGGATATTATATATGAGACAATACTGCCAGAGTTGCGGGATGCCTTTGAAGAACCAAGACGACTATGGTACCGACTCCAAGGGTAAGAAGGTCGTGGAATACTGCAGACACTGCTTCCAGTGGGGTGAATTCGTTGAGCCAGAGATAACCATGGAGAAGATGATCGAGCGAGTGGCTTGTAGTATGATAAAGGATATGGGGATGGACGTAGACCAGGCAGTTAATGTAGCGGTAACACTAATACCTAAGCTGAAGAGATGGCAATAAAAATCAAAAAAGAATAAGAATATGCTCATGCAGGGAAGGGTTGCACACCCTTTCCAGCCTTCTCCGGCATCAGCACCGAATCAATCACATGAATGATGCCGTTCGAGCATTTGATGTCTGGCTCCACGATCGTGGCGTCGTCCACCTTAATGCCTTCAGATGCGTCTATTAACACCCTCTGGCCGTGGAACGTCCTGGCCGACTTAAACTTTGCCACATCAAATGACTTGAGGTTGCCCACCATCATATGATAGGAGAGAACCTCCCTCAGCTTCTCTTTGTCATTCAAGAGCTCCTCTAACGTCTCCTTTGGCAGCTTAGCAAAGGCCTTGTCGTTTGGTGCGAAAACTGTGAAAGACACACCCTTGCTTATGCTCAACAGGTCCGTTAGGTCCGCTCTCTGCAGCGCCTCCACAAGCTTCTTGAAAGAACCTGCAGACCTTGCTGTCTCAACAATGTTTTTTTCCATATCAACCACCCCTTTTTGGGTAAATATTCAAAATATTTTAAGTATTTAGAAACGATTCCTTATAAATGGAGTACTCGACCAGATTTAAGAAAACGATATCAATTATCCTCATGGACAGAATCATAATGCACGTGGACTTAGACTCATTCTATGCTTCCCTGGAAGAGAAGAGGACTCCAGGGATAAGGGATAAACCGGTGGTCGTATGCATCTACTCCGGCAGAGCGGAAGACAGCGGGGCTGTGAGCACCGCCAACTATAAAGCAAGGGGGTTAGGGATCAAGGCAGGTATGCCTATAAAGCAGGCGAAGAGGCTTGCTGAAGGAACCGACAGAGTATTCCTGCCAGCGGACAAAGAACACTATTCAGACGTCTCGGACAGGATAATGGATCTACTGGAGGACTACTCCAACACCTTGGAGCAGGTCAGCATCGACGAAGCCTACCTTGATGTGACTGAAAAAACTGGGGGAAACTGGGTTAGGGCAGAAGAGACTGCAGAAGAGATAAAAGAGGGGATAAAAGGGGGGGAAGGCCTCACCTGTTCAGTCGGCGTCGGACCTAACAAATTTGTTGCGAAGATGGCTTCCAAGCACAAAAAACCTGACGGGTTGACTGTCGTCAGAATAGAGGAAGTGAAGGCCTTCTTAGAGAACATACCCGTTATTGAACTACACGGCTTAGGCCCTAAAACAGCTGACGCCTTATATGAACTGGGGATAGAGACTGCCGGCGAACTGGCTGCCTTCGATTTAGTCCGATTGGAAGAGGAATTCGGCAGAAACAGGGCTAGATTCCTCCACAACATATCCCATGGAATAGACGACTCACAAGTAGAGCACAGAGAAAAACAGCAGATTGGAAGGATCGGGACCCTGAAGGAGGACACATCAGAACCTGAGGTGGTCTTTGAAAAGATCAAGGAGCTCTCAGGGGACCTAGGAAATAGGGTGATGGGAGAGGGTGTGAGGTTCAGGACCGTCTCCCTCATCTTTGTGGATACAACACTTAAGACCCACTCGAAGAGCGAAACCATTTCTGAGACAGATGACATTGAGATTGTTCTCCGGGTAGCGGGGAAACTCCTCAAGGAATTCCTGGAAGAAAATTGGGGAACAAGGCTGCGCAGGGTCGGCTTAAGGGTCTCCAACCTATCTCGTGGAAGAGAACAGAAAACACTGACAGAGTTCTAGGAGAGGATCTTTCTCGTCTCGATCTTGTATTCTTCGACGTTAGGCTGGTCGAAGGGGTTCACATTCAAGAGAAAGCCCAGATATATGACCTCCATCATCTTGAACTGGAGAAACTGCCCGATGGAGTGAGGCGACTTATCCGCTAAGACAACTTCAATGAAGGGCCTCTTTCCTTTCCTAAAAGAAGCCTTAACCCCACCAAGGATCGCAGCCATTATCTCTCTAAGAGGCCTGCCCTGTATGCCCTCAACCAGCTTAGAATATTCCAGAAGATGAGGAACCCTCAGATCAGACCTGTTCTCTTCCACACCAACAAAGCAGGTGAACTTATCTTGTGGACCGCCCAAGTACAGTTGAGCCATAGAGTGCAAGTCCGTAGAACCAATCGATACCAGAGGGGTGATGCCCTCCAAAACCCTAACACCCCCCCTATCATACTGCTTCCCTAGGCTCTCAGCCAACAGCTGCCTGCACCATTTACCCACAGACTCAAGGTCGGGGCTGAACAGGAACAGGTCACAGATATTCCTAGTCCGCCGATAATGCAGATACATTAGAGCCGCACTCAACGCTGCCGGATTATCCCAAATATCCGCCTTAAGACATCTGTCACGCATCAAGGCGGCACCCTCCAGGAGGGCCTCCAAGTCGACACCCAACAGACCAAGAGGAAACAAGCCAACAGGAGAGAAAACAGAAAACCTGCCACCGACCTTTTTAGGTATCTCAAGCAGAGAGAAGCCCTTCTCCGAGGCAAGACCCCATGTGGCTGAGTCCCTGTCGGTTGTAATGACGACATAGTCCATATAGTTGCTCTTATACTTCCTCACCAGCTCAACCAAGACCTGGAAGTTTGCAATGGTCTCAGTCGTACGCCCCGACTTGCTCACACAGTCAAGGACCACACTACCATCCCCCTCCAACACTGGATCTACCATGTTTATAATGGAATCCATTAGATCAGAGTCCACCGTGTCAGCATACAAAACCTTCAGCTCAGGATCCAGTTGATTGAAAAACCTGCCCAAGACGGCCTCCTGCACCGCAATAGTACCAAGACAGCTCCCTCCGATACCCACAACAACCAAGTAATCCGGTTTAAGTTTCCTTTTCTCTCCGATAAGTGATTTAACTTTTTTTAACAACTCTTTATCAAACGGTAGATTAATCGAGGATCTGTCGTCTTCATAACCCGGAGAAGAGGCTTCCTTCATGCGCTCGATTTCGACGCTAAGACTACCGCCTGCTTCAGCTATTTCTTCCTTTGAAATCAACGCATCCTGATATCTGAAGACGAGAGGCTTCACTTCTTTTATCCCCATAAAGTTATATACTTACTGATATTTAACGCTTAAAGAGGAGGTGACTACATGGAGATAAAAAAACTTATTGCTGCGATCTTGATATGCAATCTTGCCGGAATCGTCGGCTCAGTATTCACCGCATCCTCTGTCGGAACATGGTATCAGACAATCAATAAGCCAGGGTTCACACCCCCTGGTTGGGTGTTCGCCCCAGCCTGGACCACGCTCTACATCCTGATGGGAGTCTCCATGTACCTGATCTGGATTAGAGGCCTGCAGACACCCGGCGTGAAAACCTCTCTAGTAATATTCAGCTCACAGCTGCTCCTGAACACCATATGGTCTATCCTCTTCTTTGGTCTTAGAAACCCATTCTACGCCTTCGTCGAGATAATCTTCCTGTGGATCCTGATAGTGGCAAGCATTGTGAGCTTCTACAGGATAGATAGACGAGCCGCCATATTGCTGATACCCTACATCCTCTGGGTCAGTTTCGCTGCATACCTAAACTACAGCGTATGGCAGCTCAACATCTGAGATGACGGAACCCGAACCGAATGTTGTGGTAAGCAAGTGCCTGGGCTTCGAAGCCTGCCGATACAATGGACAGATCATAGAAGACCGGTTCGTGAAAAAACTAGAGGAATACGTGAACTATATCCCAGTATGCGCTGAAGTTGAGATCGGCTTAGGGGTTCCAAGGGATCCGATAAGGGTCATACAATCCGGAGGAGAGAGAAAACTTATGCAGCCCAACACCGGCAGAGACGTCAGCAAGGAGATGGATGACTTCTCTGAGCGATTTCTCTCTTCCTTGAAGAACGTAGACGGCTTCATACTGAAGAACAGATCACCCTCCTGCGGAATCAAAGACGTAAGAATCTATTCAGGAATGGGGAGGGGAGAGAATATCGGAAAAGGGGCCGGCTTCTTCGGCGGCCGCGTTCTAGAGAGATTCCTCGGCCTAGCAGTCGAAGACGAAGGCAGGCTAAAAGACTATAGGATAAGGGAGCATTTTCTGACGAAGCTATACACCCTCGCAAGATTCCGTCAAGTAAAGAATAAGAGAGAACTCCAGGACTTCCATGCTAGAAACAAATACCTGCTGACAGCATACAACCAAGAAGAGATGCGCATTCTAGGTAGGATAGCGGCGAACCCTGGGGAGGATTCTCTGGAAAGATACAGGGAACATCTGGGCAAGGCCCTATACAGAGCGCCTAGCTGTAAGTCAAACATCAACGTCCTCATGCACGTATTCGGCTACTTCAAGGATAAACTTTCCCCAGGAGAGAAGGCCTTCTTCCATGAGACCCTAGACAGATACAGAAACAGAAGAGCCTCCATCGGATCCCTTCAGAGCGTGCTCAGTTCCTGGACTATAAGGTTCGGGGAAGACTACCTTGAAGAACAGACCTTCTTCAACCCATACCCAGGAGACCTTATCAAATTAGTGGATGAGTGCATATGCAAGGATGAAACATAAAAAAGCCTTGTTCGTATTCAGGCGTGATCTCCGCCTGGAAGACAACACAGGATTGATCGAAGCAATGAGTTCCTCCACGGAAGTCCTGCCCTGCTTCATCTTCGACCCAAGGCAGATAGAAGACAACAGATACAGAAGCAATAATGCACTGCAGTTCATGCTCGAATCATTGCAAGACCTTGAAAGACAGTTGAAGGAAGCAGAGGGAAGGCTTTATTTCTTCCATGGGAAACCTGAAGACGTCGTAGAAAAACTGGACACAATAGATGCAGTCTACGTGAACAGAGATTATACGCCATTCAGCAAGGAACGGGATGACGCCATAAGAAGTATCTGTGAGAGAAAAAACGTTCAATTCAGGCAAAGTGGGGATTCACTACTAAACGAACCTGAAGCGGTCTTGAAGAAAGACGGGAAACCATACACCGTATTCACGCCCTACCTGAGGAAGGCAATAAACCTAGAGGTGAGGAAGCCCCAGGAAAACAAGTACAGGAACTACTGCACAGAGGATCTGCCCTTCGAGGAGGAGAATAAAGTCTATGAGAGAGATAAAAGCATAAAGGTCCACGGGGGGAGAACCAACGCCCTCAGAATCCTCCAGGATCTGGGAGAATACGAAGACTACGACGATGAAAGAAATTACCCCTCATTGGATGCGACAACCCACCTATCAGCGCACAACAAGTTTGGGACATGCTCCATAAGGGAAGTCTACCACGCAATCAAGGGAAAACTCGGCGGAATACACGCGCTTCTGACGGAACTCTATTGGAGGGATTTCTTCACCCAAATAGGATTCTATTTCCCGCACATCTTCGGCGGAGCATTCAAAGGGGGATACGACAACGTGAAGTGGAGCTACGACAAGGAAAAATTCAGGCTATGGTGCAATGGACTCACGGGTTTCCCGATCGTAGACGCCGGCATGCGAGAATTAAATTCCACTGGATTCATGCACAACCGCGTCAGGATGATCACATCGTCCTTTTTAACCAAGGACCTGCACATCGACTGGCTGTGGGGTGAACGCTACTTCGCACAAAATCTGGTGGACTATGATCCCTGCGTGAACAACGGAAACTGGCAGTGGGCTTCCTCAACCGGCTGCGACTCACAACCGTATTTCCGAGTCTTCAATCCCTGGCTACAACAGAAGAAATACGACCCAGAGTGCGGGTACATCAAAAAATGGATCCCCGAACTAAAGGATTTGACGGCTGAAGGGATACACAACCTCCATGAGAAAAGACCTCCAACAGAGTACCCCAAGCCGATAGTCGACCACTCAATAGAAAGCAGAAAAGCAAAGAATATGTTTAAGAAGGCGAGATAGATACAGCTGTTTTTATTTCCCCATCAGGAGAAGTTGCTCCCAGGTTACCTGCTGCAGCCTCCCGTTTCTCTGCATCTGGTTCAGGCATCTCTGCACGGTTCTCAGATCCGAGTTCACCCGCCTGGCGAGCGCCTCAGGGGTTATGGTGCATGCTTCTCTTCTAATCACTTCCATAATCTTCTGTTCTGGAACTAGGGATATGAAGAGACTAAGGTCTCCTGTTTGCCAGATACCTTGCAGCCTTCAGCAGAGCCATGCAACCCTGACCGGCAGATATAACGTACTGGTATTCGCGACCTGCGGCGCAGTCTCCAGCAGCAAAGACTCCTGGAACAGAAGTATTCATCTGACAGTCCACGGCGATATGGCCATTATCGTCCAATTCAATGAAGCCCTTAACAAAGTCAACGTTAGCGGTTCTGCCTATCTCGACAATAACACCTTGAACATCAACCCTGTATTTTCTGCGTTTTTTCTTGTAGACCAGTCCTGTGACGAATTCATCGCCCAAGATTTCTTTAGTCTCCGCCTCAGTTATTACCTCAACGTTCTCATACGATTCAATTCGTTCTATAAGGTATTCATGGGCACTGAACTTCTTACCCATGTTTATCAAATAGATCTTCTTCGCTATCTTGTGCGTGAAATCGACGGCTTCCAAAGCTGAATTCCCACCCCCGACGACTGCGATATCCAGTCCAGAGAAGAGCGGTCCATCGCATATGGAACAATACGTTACGCCCTTGTTTCTGAACTCCTCCTCCCCAGGAATGCTGAGCCTTCGCGGCCTGGCACCAGTCGCTATGATGACCGTCTGAGTCTCGTAGCTGCCTTTATCGCTGACTACCTTGAAGCCGGCTTTGATCTTTTTTATGCCCTTAATTACTTCACCCTCCCAGACCTTAACGTTGGTGAACTCCAGTTGCTCGCGCATCACTGCGCTGAACTCTGCGCCAGTAGTCCTCACTATCCCAGGATAATTCAGTATCTCCCCAGACTCAAGGAACTGACCCCCTAATTCCTTTGTAAGGAGCAGGTAGTCCATCCTCTTCCTGGCTGCGTATATTGCAGCGGTCTGCCCAGCAATACCTGCGCCGATGATAACGACGTCATACATCTTTTATCCTTTCTTCATGGCCTTGAGTTCCTTCTCTATCTCCTCCTTATCGAAGCCGACGATAATCCTTTTATTAATCTCTATCTGGGGAACGCCCATCTGCCCCGACTTCTTGATCATCTCCTGAGCCGCTTCCCTATCAATGGAAACATCTATCTCCTCGAATTCTACGCCCTTCTCCTCCAGGTACTCCTTAGCCATCCTACAGTACGGGCACATCTTCGTCGAATAAACCCTGATCTTGGCCATCTAAATCACCTTATTCAAGTTCTTCCTCAACCTCTTTCCGACCTTCCTCAAGTTCCTTCACCTGCTCTTCGTCTTCCATAAGCAGCAGGGCCTGGAATTCACCAACATGGGTCTTCTCCTCCTTCGCAACATCCAAGAGGATCTTCTTTATATTCTCGTTCCCTGTCAGAGCAGCCATCTGCTCGTAGAGGTTTATCGCATCCAGTTCAGCGATTATCGCAGCCCTGAGTATCTCCCTAACAAGGTCGTCCCTCTTCACCTTATCCAGATCAATGGGTATCTTAGACATCATCTCATATCACCTCAATTATCTATTGATTCGATTTATTATATAGCGGCTTTATCCTAAACATGCTTTGATAGGATGCATCTTGCCGGGGCTGCTTCCCCGCCCCTGACCTTCAGAGGCAGACAGAATAATGTGTATGAACCCGGTTGTATCTTTCCTAGAACAAGCCCCTCTATTATAGCTATATTGTTTGAGAGCAACTTTTTGTGGACGTAATGTTCCTTCGAATCAAATGCCTCAATGGACAAGTAGTCTATGCCAACAGCCTTAACCCCCCTGTCAACAAGAAAATCCGCCCCATCATCCCCCAGATAAACAAACTCACGAGAAAAATCATCACCACCAAGCGTAGAGTTCTGGGTCTTGAAGAGCACAATATCACCTTCCACGATCTCCAATCTCATGAGATCTAATGAAGTGATCGAGTCTTTAACGTGGGATAGATCAAAGACAACCGCTTTTCCAACAATCGGCGGTATCAGGTCTATCGACCTGCCGTCTTCAAAATAATGCGCTGGCGCGTCCACGTGTGTCCCAGAATGCAGACACAGTGTTATCTCAGAAAGCGCGACACCATCATCTGAGATATCCTTCACCTTCCTCAACCTAACCCCCGGATCACCTTCATAGACTACCATGTCCTCAGACACCTCCATCGATATGTCAAAGAATTCCATCCTACAAATGCGCTACTGCACCTCATCCAGTCTCTTGCCTACTTCAGCCCAATTAACGAGGTTCCAGAATGCGTCAACAAAGGCTGCCCTATTATTCTTGTAGTCCAAGTAGTAGGCATGCTCCCACACATCCAACACCAATAGGATATGGAACATCGGATACACGTTCACGTTATGTTTCTCTACCTGCATGATCAACGGCCTCTGCGTTTTTTTACAGAAAGCCAACGCAGCCCAGCCAGAGCCCTCCACCGAAACAGCCGTCTTAGAGAATTCATCCCTGAACCGCTCAAAACTGCCGAACTCCTTATCCAGGAAATCCGCTATCGCACCGCCCGGCTTACCCCCACCCTTCGGAGACACATTAGGCCAGAACAATGAATGCAGTATATGCCCTCCAACATTGAAAGACAAGGCCTTCAAAGTCGACTTAACATCTAATTCAACCCCGCCTTCCCTGGCTTTATCCATACTCTCAAGTAATCCATTCGCTCCATTAACATACGCCTGATGGTGTTTTTCGTAGTGTATGCTCAGCTGTCCCTCAGATATGTGCGGCTCCAAGTCCTTGAAGCCGTAGGGCAGCTTCGGCAAAGTATATAATTTTTCCATATATTCCACCTCCTAGGTTTTTTCCCTGGCAGCCTTCAAAGCGCCAGCATACCAAATCAGTTCATCGAGGAAGGCCTTCACCCTCTTAGAGTAGGATTTATCCACTATCCCACCTTCTTCGCCGAACAAATCCTGCACCATGGAGAAATAGATGGCCTCCCGAATCGGAACCATGTGCAGTTCTATGCATACCAATCTCAGTTGTTCCACAGCCCGTGCTCCACCAAGACCGCCGGCTGAGACACCACAGATGCCAACAGGCTTGTTGAAGTACTGCTCATAGAGCATGTCCAACATCATCTTCAGCTCGCCCGGGAAACCATGGTTGTATTCAGGCGAAACAATTACCAGAGCGTCTGCTCCAGAGATCTTCTCAGAAAGCCTCTGAGCCTGAATCAATGTTTCTGAGTTATCCGTTGCTTGTATCCTGTAGTCCCTTACATCCAGGATCTCAGTATGTAATCCAGCCTTGAGCACCTGCCGGCGCATGAACTCAGCAACCTTCTCGGACTGCCTGCCTACGCGAGCAGTCCCCAGAACAACTGGGATATACATTCCATCACCCCAACTTGTAGTTACATAATGCAGACGAAAACTTAAGAATGCTTTCCAGGCTTTTCGAACACTCTCCTGCAGTGTTCAGAGCAAAAGTAGACCGTCTTCCCTTTATGTTCCGTCTTATACAGCGTATCTGCGCTGACTTCCATCCCGCATACAGGATCCCTGTGGACCGCAGAAGGCTTGAATGCTCCGCCCTTCGGCTCATACTTCCTCAGGGTCTGCGCATTAACTGCGACGATGACAGTGCTTAGAGACATCAGTATAGCGCCTACTGCAGGGTTGACGATGACATCATAGCCATACAATACCCCAGCCGCCAAGGGAATCATCACTATGTTGTAGCCTGCCGCCCACCAGATGTTCTGGACCATCTTGGCGTAGGTTTCTTTGGCGAACTTTATGGCTTTAGAGACGTCCCCTGGATTGCTCCTCACCAAGATGATGTCTGCGCTCTCTATGGCAACATCTGTGCCCGCGCCTATGGCGACCCCAACATCTGCCGTCACAAGCGCTGGGGCATCATTTATGCCGTCACCGACCATCGCCACGGTATAACCCTTATCCATCAAGGACTTGATCTTCTCTGCCTTCTTTTCTGGTAATACTTCTGCAAAGTAGTCGTCTATGCCAAGCTCCTTCGAAACATTCCCTGCGACCTCCCTTGAGTCACCTGTAAGCATGAAAACCTTAACGCCTTTATCCCTCAGTTCCCTGACGGCCCCATATGATTCCTTTCTTATCCTGTCAGAGAAAGCGAAGGCTCCTGCAAGTTTCCCGTCAACTATCGTGTAGACTACCGTCTTACCCTGCCCCTGTAAATCCCTCATCCCTTGGTCGTCTACTCTGAAATCCATCTCCTGGAGGAGTCCAAGTCCTCCAACGTATACCTTTCTTCTGTTGACTTCTGCATGAGCGCCTATCCCAGGCATGGCCTTGAAGCCCTTCGACTTGGGTATGTCGATTCCCTTCTCCCGCACATATCCAACCACGGTCTTCGCCAGCGTGTGCTCTGAGTTTAGTTCCACCGCAGCCGAAAGAGAGAGCAGTTCTTTTTCTGGAATCGATGAGACCACGTCTGTTACCGCCATAACCCCCTCAGTCAGGGTCCCGGTTTTATCGAAGACTACTGCGTCCACGTCCTTTACCCTCTCGAAGGCTTGCCTGTTCCGGATCAGGATGCCATTCTTAGCCGTGATCGAGGTTGAGATGGCAACCACCAACGGTATCGCTAAACCAAGGGCGTGGGGGCATGCTATCACAAGCACAGTAACGGTTCTTTCAAGTGCGAACCCAGCATCTTTGAGAAAAAACCAGACCAAATAGGTTACTACCCCAACCGAGAGCGCCACATAAAACAACAAGGCAGCCGCCCTATCCGCTATGTCCTGCGTCCTTGACCTGCTCCCCTGCGCCCTTCTGACAAGATTTATGACCTGAGCAACGTAGGTCTCCTCGCCAGTCCGCTCTATTCTAACCCTGAGGGCGCCTTCCCCGTTTATTGACGCACCAATGACTTTATCCCCTACTCCCCTGTCCACAGGCTTCGATTCCCCCGTGAGGAGCGCCTCATTAATAGAGGAGGAACCTTCAACTATGACCCCATCTGAGGGAATCTTTTCCCCAGGACGTATCAGGACGACATCCCCCCTCTTGAGCTCAGACGCCTGCACATCCACAACTTCCTCATCCTTCAATAGGTGTGCCATGGTCGGCATAATCCTGACAAGCTCTTCCAGGGACTTTGACGCCCCCATGACGCTTTTAGCCTCAACCCAGTGGCCGAGAAGCATCACGTCAATCAAGGTGGCGAGCTCCCAGAAAAAATCTTTCCCAACTATGAGGAAGACTGTCGCCGTTGAGTATAGGAAAGCAACTGATATGGCGAAGCCTATCAAGGTCATCATGCCCGGCTGTCTGCTCTTTACTTCATCCACAGCGCCTCTTAAGAAGGGCATACCACCATAGAAGTAGACAGCAGCCGAAAGCAGGAACAGAATCTCCTTCTGGAATGGTATCTCTAAAACAAAGCGGAACCACTCCTGTATCATCTCCGACAATAGGAGGATCGGTATCGTTAACAGAAGCGAGAACCAGAACCTTTTCTTAAACTCCACCATGTGGTGCGTATGGTCATGACTATGGTGTTGGTGTCCTCTCATCTCATTGAAGAATTGGATTGCTCCCTAATAAGGCATCAGGCGAAGACTGACCCCACCCAGTCGCCTACGTAGTGGGTTATGGATATGACTAACAAGGCGATAGCTATGTGTTCCATTACCACGTTCAGGGGTTTTTCTTTCTGGTCTCTTGCGATATAAAAACTGAAGACACCAAGCATCAGGATACCCCAGACCACACTCACTATGATCGCCGTGTCGAGAGACAGTAGGAAAACTGGAACAATGAACGTCATCGAGAATATGAACTTGGCGAATAGTGTCGCTATCGTCGACTCCCATATGTCCTTCGACTTGGTCCCATTCTTCGCCTCTTCGGATACGTGTATTCCAAGGGCGTCCGAGAATGCATCCGCTATAGCTATCGTGAATATCCCGCCGAGGACGGCCACCTCGGACCCTGTTCCAGAATGCAGTCCAACCATTAAACCCAGCGTTGTAATTATGCCCGACGTCAATCCAAAGCTGACACCAGTCTTATAGGACTCCCTCACCATTCTCTTTTATTTCACTATGAACGCATCCTTCAAACACTTGTTTTCGTAGTCAAGGATGTTCTGCGCAGTCCTCTCCATTATCCTCTCCAATGCTTCTCTGCTGTAGAAGGCTATATGTGGAGTATATACTACGTTGTCTTTCGCCAATAGTATGTTGTCCTGCACCAGCTTACCGAGGACCTCCACCTTCTCTGGCGCATACAGCAGCTGTTTCTCCTCCTTAATGTATTCCTCGCCCTCCAAGACGTCTATTCCAGCTCCAGCCAGTATTCCCTTATCCAGTGATTCAATCAATGCTTCAGTGTCCACTATGCCGCCCCTGGAGGTGTTTACCAACAAAGAACCCTTCTTTATCGTTCTTATATTGTCTTTGTTGATCAGATGATGAGTGTACTTATTCAATGGAACATGCAACGTTATGATATCCGACTTCTTCAAGAGCTCCTCTAATGAGACATACTTGAAATCCAATACTTCTGCTAGAAAGTGGTCCTGGTTGGAGTCGTATGCCAGCACACTCATTCCAAAGCCTTTCGCGGTCCGGATCACATGCAACCCTATTCTCCCGGCTCCCACCACCCCTATAGTCTTACCCTTCAAGTCGAATCCCTCCAAGCCCTCCAGTGTGTAGTCCCGCCGCAGAACCTTCAAGTAGGCCTTCCTCAGATTCCTTGAAAGAGACAGAATCAACGCGAAAGTGTGCTCAGCTACCGTATTTTCTCCATAGAAGGGCACATTGCAGACTGTTATGTCTTTCCTCCTGCATTCATCCAAGGCGATGTGGTCGTATCCCGTCGACCTCGTCGTGATCAGTTTCAGCTTCGGCAGCTTTTTCAGCATCGAGCAGTCCAGGTTCGAGTAAATGAACACAGACAATACGTCAGCGTCCTTCGCCTGACTTATGTTCTCTTTACTCAGCGGCTCCCGGTAGAACTCCAACTCATGCCCCCTCAACCTCTTCCTCAACAGCTTCTTCTCCCAACCCTTAACCTCAAAAAACTTAACCCTCATCTTATAACTATAGTCTGGACTTCTTATAACCTCTTCTACAGGATTCTTATCAATAACGTCCTATTCTCTGTTTGCCCCACATATCCCCTGTATCCCACAGAGTATTCTTCCATAATATCTTCTTCCTCGCTGCAGTCTATGAATTCCTTCACGCGCACATCCTCTATCCTGCACCCAATCTCCTTCCCCGATTTCTCAGATATGTAATCTGCTACCTCACTCATCGGATGATCTATCGCCAAATAGTTGTCGTTGAGCGATAGAATGCGATCTTTAAGCTTAACAGAATAGCTTGGAATCTTATACCTATTATATTCCCCAGTCGTCATTATAAACCCCTTTTCTTGGGAGACACCTTCCACGTCACTCCAATAATAGAATTTTTCTTCACCCAGAGACAGCCAGTCGTTTACATAAATTCCTTCCTCAGCTACTCGCGTATAATAGTCCACATTCAACGCAGTAGGGATAAACGCTATTATCCCTAAAACCAGGAGAGCGGTCGTCGCTACTTTGAGATAAGTATCAGGATCATCGAAGAGACAAGCAAATGGATCAAGAAATGGCAAAGTGGATCGAATAAGTTCGATATTTCGTTTTACATACCATAGATGATATTCTCCGCCTTTTTCTTTTCCCATCTCCTTTATGAAGAGTTTTTTGCCGATGAATCGCTCTATGATCAGTCCACCTATTCCTAAAGTGAAAAAAATAATTGGCAGCATGAAAACCCAGAATGATTCTACTACAACGTATCCTCCTCCAGGGATGATCTGAAGTTGTATTATCCTGAACAGATTATGGGAGAATACTACCAATAACAGAACGGCTGGAAAGACCAAGAAATACATCATAGACACTTTCTTCGCCAACGCCTCTTTATCCCCTCCAGAGGGAAATATTTTTCTGACAACAAGTATTACCATCACAGTTAATATCAGAGGTACTAGAAGCGACTTCAACATATTAGTTTATTGGAGAACCACGCTAAAAAAACCTTAGATCGGATACCTTAATAATGCGGCTATTCCCCCCAGTGAGTGCAGTTGTCTGCCGGCTTCGGTGTCGTGGTTTATTAGATGCACTTCTCCGTTGAGGGTTTTCACGGTCTCCATCAATGGCTCCAAGTCTCTTCTATCCTTCAGGAAAAAGTCGTCGCATAGAAGCAGTTTAGCCACTGCCCCGGAATTCGCGGCATTCCTTATGTCCTTCACCCCATAGGCTCCTAACCCCGTGCCTTTCCCAATCTCCTTCAGCAGTTCCTGCATAAGCTGCATGTCTCTCGCCGAGGTAATCTCATCCAACACCTTCCTCACACCAGCTCTCTTCAGCACTTCCTGCACGCCGTTTCTCCCATGGGAGCCGATGTTTTCCAGTGCAGTTTTCTCCCTCAGTTCAGGGTATTTCTCCGACATGAACCTGTACAGGTGTTCTTTCTCGAAGCCTGCTCCAGCCACTACTATTGCCGCGATCTTTTCCCTCTCCAGTATTTCTTTCATGAATTTTATGGCATCACTGTAGAATTCCGTTTTCCTCTCGGCTCTTCCTTTGGTGTCGTATTTTCCGCCGATCAGCTTCGATAATTCAAAGTATTCCGTCTTAGACTCCCTTATGAGCCCAAAGGTGGCTTCTCCCTCATCCACTACTGTAACCAGGATCTTAGGCCTCAAAGCTGCTTTCTCTGCTTCCCTGAGCCTGTCCAATTCAGTCTTAGACCATCTGTCTTTTATTATCTTCAGTTCAGAGCCCTTCTCCACATTGAATGTGTGATGCGATCCAATAGAGACAAGGTCCTCAGGTCCTTCCTCTATTATGCCAGTTATCCGATAAGTGTCTGAGTCCGATTTAAAATCTGCCTTCTCCACCCGGAGCGCTACTGTCACCGTTTTTCTCTCCGCCTTCTTGCTCCGCTCTATGTCTTCCTTAGCCTTTATCCGCCTCTCAGTCTTCGTCTTCACCAAGTCCCCTCTATGGACTACGGTGCTCAGATACCACAGGTCGTCGAGGTTCTCTATCCTCAACTTCACCACACCCACCCTCGGATTCATGGCCGAGATTTTCATTTTTTCATTTATACCATATTATGGGAGCCTTAAAGTAAAATCCCGGCTTATTTATTCTTTATTCTCTATTTTCTTGTTATGGATGAATCCCTTTACAAAACAATCCTGCTGGTGATGCTTTTTCTCTTCTTTTTAGTCCGAAGTCTCTTCATGCGTTGGTCTGGTCTTGGGGATTCCTCCTACGTGAAGCGTTTGAGGGAGAACCTTCTGGTAGCCTTGAACTGGACAGGCATGGTCTTTCTCCCCCTTATCTATGTTTTTTCCACCTGGCTTGACCGTTTTTCATTAGGTTTCCCCAGCTTTCTTCGTTTTTTCGGCGTCTTCCTGTACCTTGCTGCTCTTGTGTTGATGTTCTGGAGTCACCGTTCCTTGGGCGGAAACTGGTCCATGGTTTTGAGGCTTCACAGAAATCATTCGCTTATAACCTCCGGCCCCTACCGCTTTATCCGCCACCCAATGTATCTGGCTTTTTACTTGATAGTGTTCGCTCAACTCCTTGTGTCGTCTAACTGGGTTGTTGGCTTCTATGGCGTCTCCGCCTGGAGTCTCCTCTACTTTATCCGCATACCCTCCGAGGAAAAAATGCTCAAAGAAAAATTCGGTGACGAATACAACAAATACAAAGAAAAAACCGGGCGAATCCTACCCCACCTATAACCTATTCTTCAATCACATAGAACCTGGGTTCTCCTGTCTCTTCCAGCCTACACATTCCCACAATCAGGTTATCAATTTTTCCTCCAAAATCGAAGCCGCTTTGGATTAATTTAATCGATCCATCTGGTTTTTCCACGTCTAGTGTTGCTGCTACGGCTTCATTGTTCCTTGAGTAAACAAAGTGGTCAATCCTGAAACCATAATCCTTGTATGGGATGAATTCTTCACCCGATATCCCTTCCAGAAGATGTGCATTTGTTGGAATACAGTCCTCGAAGTCGGGTGGTTTTATGTAGACGATTACGTATGAGTGTTCCATGGAGGCGTAGCTTAGAGAGACCTCTATGTCGTTGATTTTCTTTGCAAGACCGCTGCAGAACAGGACATGTTCACTTTCGTTTCCTTCGGCGTCTACAATATGTAAGACTATGCCTTCTTCAGGGTGCTCAAAGAAGTAGTTCAACCTAAATCCATAGAATACCCCAGGTGAAGTTTCGTAGTAGACCATTTCTTCTGGCTCCAACATCAAGCAACCCTCTACATCGCATTTTCTGCCGCATTTCCAGAAGCCTTCCAAGACCCTACAGTATACCTTACCTGTGAAGCAGACGTCTTTTTCGCCTATCGTCTGTGCGTAGGCTACAGTATAGCCCCCAGGGTATGACGAGATTTCCAGTATGCCAAATTCTATGTCGTCTATTGTCGTTTTCTCTCCTTCTCTCAAATCGCAGTAGACAGCTTCTTCATCTGGTTTTTGTATCCGAAGATTGACTTCTTCCAGCGACCTAGGGTATTCTTGCCTGAATCTATATCCCATGTATTCTCTCTCAAACATCCTGTAGTCTTTCCCTCCAATAGTGAAGACTGTAGAGTATAGCGGTGCCTTGGAAGCTCCACTGTATTTTTGAACATATATTTTAACCTTTATCGCTCCCGGAATTTTTTCCATGACACCAAACTCTAGGCCGTCTATGATGCTTTTTTCGTAGAAGACCTCGGTTTTAGTGGCATTATCTGGTGTCTTTATCTCGAACTCATATTGGTTGCCTTTACTGGTCGAGACTACGTTTTCAATGCGGAATTCATATCCCCCATACCCCCCAGGGTTTGTAGCGTCTATGTAGAATGTCGTCGAAGTGGTGGTTGATGATGTCGTCGTGAATATCTTTGTTGTCGTAGTTGTAGTAATCGCCGTTGTAGTGGTTGTTGCCGTAGTTGCAGTGGTTGTCATTGTATAGGTGGTTGTCGCTTCTTTGGTGGTGGTCGTTATTTCTATTTCAGTTTCCTTTTTTTCCTCAATGCAACAAGCTAATAGGCTCAACAGTATAACTGCGATAGATAATCTTTTTCCATTGTTCATTTTTTGTAATTGGGTCCCTGGAACATGTAGAACTTGTATCCTTTAGACTCTGTTTCCACTATGTCTGCACCTAATTGACTTATCCTTGTCTCTTTCACGACTTCTTCTGTGCTGGCCGCAATAAACCTACCATATGAAGTCATCTCTGCTTTATCTATCTTGTAGTCTGCCTTGTATTTCCAGAGAAGGTTTCCTTCCTCGTCGAATACATACAGTTGACTGTCTTTGCCACCCGCAAGCACGTATTTTCCGTCTTCTGTTATGTCCACGTCGGCTATCTGCCATCTTGCCGTGTAATTCCAAAGCATTTTTCCTTCCCCATCAAAGAAGTAGACTTTGTTGTTGTAGCTGCCCGCAACTATTCGGCTGCCGTCCGAGTTCATGACAGCGGAACTGAATCCTTCAGGTACGGCGTACTCCCATAATAGGTCGTCATCTTCGTATACACTGATTTTGTTGTTTCTTACGTAGATGTTGTCGTATAGTGCTATCATGCTTGTTTTTCCGTCAAAGCTTACCGCTGCATCAGAGTACAGGCCTTCTTCTCTTATTTCCCTGACTTTTAGGCCATACTCGTTGTAGAATTCTATTCTTACTTCCCGCTCTCCTTCGTTGCTGATGTAGACTGCGGCGTAACGTGCGTCTTCTGTTAGCTTGACCCCTTTTATATCATCATCGTATGTCCAATCCCATTTAAAGCGGTCTACTCCATGGGGTTCGATGCACGCCCCCCATTGGAATTCTCCATCTAAGTCAAAGACTTTGATTTCTCCTGAGCTGACTGACGCTATGTATTTTTTGTGCGGTGAAAGGTCTACTGCGCTTCCAGATGTCCTGACCTTTGTTAGGCTACGGTCTGTTATGTCTTTTCGGCAGGATTCGATTTTGGATCTGTTGAGTGTGTACTTGAAGCATTCTGGGTTCATGAGGGGATGCTTTTTGTTTATTATCCTGCATGTTTCAAAGTAGATTTCTCCTGTATTGGTTATTATTATGTTATAGTAGAAGGTTAGTTTTTCTGTTCCCGCTGGGTTGCCTTCTGAATCGAATATGTAGATTTTATCCGCCATTAATACTGCTTCCCCGTTTTCTGCGAGCGCTATCTGGCTTATGGAGTCATTGAATGTGTACTCCCATAGTAGGTAGTCTTTTCCTTCAGTAGATGGTGTCGTCGTTGATGTGGTTGATGTGGTTGTCGTCGACGTTGAAGTGGTCGTAGTCGTTGTTGAGGTCGTTGTAGTAGTTGTGGTTGTCGTAGTCGTAGTAGTTGTCGTGATTTTCGTCGTCGTGGTCTCCGGCTGCTGCGTGCAGCCTACAAGCAAACTCAATAACAACACAAACAGGATTATTTTTTTCATCTTTAGCACCACCATAAAGACATTATTAGTTCACCCACAGATAAAAATATGTTGGTATTGTGTGAAAGTGCTTTATATCCCAGTCATCTTTGCGGCTTGAATTCTAATGAGACGGAGTTAACGCAGTGTCGGGTGTTTTTTGGCGTGAGCTTCTCCCCTTTGAATATGTGCCCCAGGTGAGCTCCGCATCTCTTACATTGTATCTCAGTTCGTATCCCATCTGAATCCAGAACTCTCCTTATCGCTCCTTTTATTTCGTCGTCGAAGCTCGGCCAACCGCATCCGGAATCGAATTTGTCCTCTGACCTGTAGAGGGGTGCGCCGCATCTCTTACAGACGTAAGTTCCCCTCTCACGGTGATCCCAGTATTCGCCGCTGAAGGGCTTCTCTGTTCCCTTCCCCACTATCACTTCCCCCTCTTCTTTGGTCAGTTTTTTCGGTTCCATCTAAGCTCTTTGTTTTTCCAGTTCCACCATTTCAGCAGTTTAGGGTCGTGTTCGGTGTTTGAAACATAATATACTGCACAGCGTAGCACATACAGCATGCATCTGTCTACTTCGTCTTCTTTTTGAGTGCATAGTCTACTGTACAGTTTCTCTGGGTCTTTGTTTTTGAGTTCTCCAGCGGATCTGAATCCCATACTCCACAGGTCTTCGGCGATTTTTCCCCCCACGCCGGGGATCTGCTGAAATTCTTTCAAGGTTATTTGTTTGCCTGACATCTTCTGTGTTTATTCTACGATCACTGTCCCAGTCATGTATCTTTTGTGGATGCTGCAGTAGTAGTGGTATGTTCCAGTCTCATTGAAGACGTGGGTGTACATTTCTCCCTGACTTATAGGTCCTGAGCTGAAGTCGTCGAATGCTATATTGTGCGCTACTGGGTCGTCGTTCATCCAGGTTACTGCGTTCTCTCTCTTAATCGTCACCGTCTCCGGTATAGCCCTGAAGTCGCGGAGGCGCACCATGATGGCGACTACGGGCTCCAGCGTCGTTGAAGTCGTTGTCGTAGAAGTGGTTGTAGTCATTTGGAGCGCTGTCGTCGTTTTTTCCGTGAACGGCTGAGATATTTCCTCCAAACATCCACACACCAGAATCAACATGAATAAGGTGACTACAAGAAGCCTGCCCATAGTACAATATTTGATACTAAAACAAAAAAAAGCGTTCACTTATCTCAGAACACGAAGGATAAGCCTCCCCCCATTTAAATACTTTAGTTACTGTATACATTATAAGCATTGATTTATTGCTTGATGTATATATAGGAGGCAAATCGAGATGAAATATGATAGGGGCTCTGAGAGGAAGATGTACCCCATAGTCTGCGCTGACTGCGGTAAGGAGGCTGAAGTGCCTTTCAAGCCTGACAGCGATAGGCCTGTCTACTGCAGGGATTGCTATCAGAAGCACAGACCACAGAGAGATAATTACTGAGGATCCGTTGTATACTAGTTCTCTAACGTAGATAACGGATTACCGTATTATCAGCTTATGCATATGGTTTTTATTTTGTTTATTTTTCTTTCTATCCTCTTCTAGGAATTTTATGGTATGCATCAACATAGTTATATACCAGCATATTACCATATCAATATATAAAAAGACTGCAGATTAGTTTACGCGTACTTCACCTTTCATTTGAGGGTGATAGCCGCAGTGGTAGAAAAAATTCCCTGCTTTATCGAAGGTTCGGCTGTATGTTCCGCCTTTGAGCAGGTCACCTGACTTGAAGCCGATGCCTTCGACGCTGTGGCGTGCAGAATCCTCATTCACCCAAGTAACGGTTTCGCCTCGGTTTATCGTCACCGGCGAAGGATCAAAGGCAAAGTTCTTGATCCTTACCACTGTGCCGGCAAGGGTTGTAGTGGTTGACGTAGTCGTCGTAGTGCTTGTCGTAGTAGTAGTCGTCGAAGTAGTCGTGGTCGTAGACGTCGTAGTAGTAGTCGTAGTCATGGAAGTCGTTGTTGTAGTCGTCTGCTCCTGAACACACCCACTCCACAAAACCATTAAGACCAGCAAAGGAATAATCCACTTCATGGTATAGTATTATGCACATAATACAAAAAACCTACATGGGATGAGACAAAACAAATCAACAACCACAATACTAAAGGGGGGTGTTTGTCTTTCGATCTTAGACTAACGGAAGGTGCAGTACCTTGCGAGCAGCCTTCTGATTTCTTCTGCAAGCGCTTCCTCCAGACCATTCCCCTCAACACGGCCAACGTAGTCTAATGCCGCCTCTATGCCGTCCTTTGCTGCGGTGTTGAGGATGGTCGCTGCTATAATTCTTTTATTGTCTTTGTTGGCGGATTTATCCAGAACATCCTCTAAGTCAAAACGGAAGTATTTCTCTCTCTTCATATCCAGCATCTTCCGCCTGTCTGTGCAGTCATTTCTCCAGTTATGTTTTGGTTTGCTTGACTTACTCTTCAAAAGATTCTTGCGTTTTTTAGGTGACTTAGCCATATGCAATCATCCGCCTGCAGGACTTGAATCCCTACCAACCAGAGCATCAGATACAACCAACAACACCAGAAGCATCAAAAACTCAACCCAGTAGAGATTATCCTATTGTATATTTAGATTAGAGACTTAAAAGTCGGTACAATATGGCCACACCCCAATTTCCTCTAAGAGTGTTTTTATAGTTGTTGGAGGTAATATTCTTCTGATGAAGACACTGTGGCTTTTGTTGGGCGGATTTGCGTTGTTGGGTGCTTTTGTCGTGGGTTTGGCTTTAGTGTCTGGTTTTTTTTATATTCTCGCGCTTCCATCCAATCAGCTGCAGGTTTTGGTGTCGGATCTGCCCTATTGGGTCTCAGGCCAAAGCGGCTCCATTAATCTGACGCCAGCTGGAGGTATTCCTCCCTATCATTGTTATGTTAAGGAGGGGTCTGCTCTCCCAACTGGTTTTTCTCTTTCAGATGATTGCGTCTTTTCAGGGACGGCGCCTGCGTTGGCTGGGGGGTCGACTAAGAGGATTTCCCCCCCTTTCACTGTGGTCGTAAATGATTCAGCTATGCCGCCCGCCTCCATCGAGGTTGTGTATCAGTTCACAACTGTTTCGGAGTTACCCACCTTGATCCCGGTTTCTTCGAACAGCTGTACTGTGGGCAAGTATTGTTCAGTGCAGGTGGCTAAGGCTTCTGGGGGTGTTCCTCCCTACACTTTTATGTCGGATTCGTTTTCCACTGGAGCGCCTCCGGCGGGTATGATCGTGGACGTCAACGGCTATTTAGTCGGCACTCCGAAGACGACTGGTGCGGGGTCTTCGAAGTCGGGCAGGTATTCTTTTGGAGTGTGTGTGAAGGACTCCATTGGTTCAAGCTCCTGTGAAGAGACCAGCGTAGTCATATATCCTGGATCTACTACATCGTCTACGTCACCGTCTGGTGGCGGATACTGCTCCAGTAACTCTGACTGCAAGAGTTTCGCCTTAAAATACTGTGGCGGCTCCAGTAATGTGCGCTGCGGCTCAGACAGATTATGCCATTGTTGTCTCACATTGCGCGGAGAAACCTGCATATCCTGTCCGGCAAGTGGCTGCACCGGCGGCACATACTGTGACAAAGGAGTCTGCGTCTTCCAGAAAGGAGGGAAAACCACTGATTAGAATTTTGCTTCTTTTTATTGTATGTGGATAGTTTAAGGAGGTGGCTGAGGTTGATCGGAAAATTATCGTATGAGTTATTGGATGCTGTTTTGGAAACTATTCCTGTTGAGTTTTCCGTGCTTGACGGAGATGACAAAGTAGTTGGATGGAATAAACATGAAACCAGGGTATTCAAGAGACCTGAGGGCGTGGTCGGCAGAAATGTGAGAGACTGCCATCCCAAGAAAAGCTTAGACAAAGTCGAGAAAATATTGGAGGAGATGAAGGAAAATAAACTAGACAAAGCAAGATTCTGGATCGAACTGGGACCTCAGAAAAAGAGGGTACTGATAGAATACTATGCCCTAAGAACTAAAGAAGGAAAATATCTAGGATGCTT
The DNA here is from genome assembly GCA_016931955.1 of Candidatus Altarchaeota archaeon. GTDB lineage: Archaea > Altiarchaeota > Altiarchaeia > IMC4 > QMZM01 > JAUWTD01. Next base: position 40,372 of record JAFGDV010000016.1, read on the forward strand.
GGAAGCCACTCAAGACCTCACAGACATCCAAAAACTCAAAGGAGAAAAAAGGCTGCTAGACTAGCCCCAGCCAGTGTGAAAGAAGCCACAAAATACCACACTATTTCAAAAACCACAGAGAATATGAATGCTAGAACAGAACATACAAATAAAAAAAAATCCATAAGTTCTAACACATTAGGTGAGTTTTCCCACACACCACTTTTTATCTCCAACTGTCTCGTATTTGTTAAAATGGTGGGATACAGGTTTTTTCTGCATACAATCCAATGGATACCTAAGATGGGTCGGAAGTTCTGCCCAAGGTGCGGCTCAGAGAACATCAAATGGATTCTACCGCAGGAATGGTCCAAGTGGAGCTGCCAAGAATGCGGATACACCGGACCACTGATAATAGAAGACGGAGAAATCGGCGAAAAAATCAGGGAAAACTACATGAAAAAACAAGAAGCTGAGACAATCCAAAGATGTGGAGAAGAAGACTTCCAAGACATTTATGAGATAATAAATGATGCGGCGCAGGCATACAAAGGAGAGATCCCAGAAGACCGATGGACGGAACCATATATGCCGTTAGAGGAATTGCGGCATGAAATACTTGAGGGAGTGGAGTTCTGGGGATACTACGAACCAGAACTAGTGGGAGTCATGGGAGTACAGGACAAAGGAGACGTGGCATTGATAAGGCACGCCTATGTGTTGACTTGGAAACAAGGACATGGGATTGGGGGAAAACTGATGGAGAAGATAAAAACACAGACAGATAAACCGATGCTGGTGGGGACATGGAAGGCAGCTACATGGGCGATCAGGTTCTATGGAAAACACGGATTCAAGGAAGTAGACGAAGAAACCAAAAATAAGCTATTAAGGAAATACTGGAGGATACCAGAAAGACAGATAGAAGAATCGACGGTGTTAACACTTCTTTAATATTTCCTCCTATTTTTAAACACTAAGATGAAAGAAAAAATACAGTTTATGGTGGGTGTTATATTGGCACTGACTGCGGCAGCATTAATGATAGAAGGCAGCATCCTGGGAGAAAACACTACAGGAATAGCGACGGTCACTGGCATAATTGGGATAGCATTGATTGCGACATCCAAGTTCAGGCTGCTGAAATAATTAACCTATTTATCCCATCAAATACATAGAATAGATGGAGGTTGGATAGATAAATGCCGCAAACAGTCCACGAACTGCTGACAGCAACGATCATATTCTCCACCATACTAGTGCTAGGCGGACTCGCACTGACAAACATAACAGACGACCCCGCTAAAGCATACATGATATCCTTCACAGTAGCCACACTACTTGGAGGGGCAATCTTCATAAAAATCCATGAAATAAAATCAACAACCACACCCTAAAGGGCGTGGTATGAACTTACAATGAGCAAGACGCAAAGCGTCTTGACTCAGACAAGACCCTCTGGGTCTTGCTGAACACGTTAAAATGTCAAAAACAAA
>JAFGDV010000017.1 GCA_016931955.1 Candidatus Altarchaeota archaeon
CAAAGGAGGTGCAAGCGCAAGGTAACGGGATATACGCAATTCCTCCGTGGACTAAAGTCCACGGTATCCTTGCGTGTTTGTAATGAAAAAAACAAAAAAGATTTATATTTTAATTTTTTTGGCCGTCGTTGTGAGTTTGTTTTATTTATCATGGTCACAGAACACGCCAACTGGCGCATTTATAGGAACAAAGGATGAACCTGTAAGGATATCTCTTTTAACATATACCGGTTATGCACCATTTTATCTTGCAAAAGAATTGAGTTTTTTTGAAAAAGAGGGTGTGAATGTTGAACTTATAAGGATAGATGATATTGGTGAAGGCAGAGCCGCATTAAAGTCAAAAAGAGTTGATGCTGCACCCATGACATTGGATATGATGATTGCAGCAGCAGATGCTGGTGTTCCATGTACTGCTGTTTCAATGGTTGATAGATCACTGGGTGCCGATGGGATAGTCACTACAAATGAGATAACGAAAGTTGAGGATTTGCAAGGGAAAAAAATTGCGCTGCAACGAGGTTACCCGTCATATACGCTTATGTTGTATCTCCTCCAGAATAAAGGCATGAAAACAGATGATATAGAGATAATAGAGATGAATGGAGAAGATGCTGCAGCAACCTTTATAGCAAGAAAAATTGATGCTGCTGGAACATGGGAACCATGGTTGAGTAAAGCAACATCAAGAAAAAATACACATGTACTTATATCCAGTAGAGACGAACCCGGCATAATATCCGATGTTTTAGTCTTCAATTCAGAGTTCGTAAAAGAAAGACCTGATGAAGTTAGAGCCATTATGCGAGCATGGTTTGATGCAATCGAATACTGGGAAGAACACAAAGAAGAATCAAACAGGATAATGGCTGATGCATACGATCTAAGTTTAGATGATTTTATTATAATGACCGAAGGTGTTGAATGGTCAGACTACAATATGAGCCAAGAGTATTTTAGAACAGATGTAGAGTGCAAAATTTGTGAGATAAAGAAAACAATAGAAAAGGCATACATAAATGAAGGTGTTATATCCGGCAATTCTTTGGCTCGCATAGATTCTTCATTTATGAAGGGACTTTATACGCTTTAGGGTATACTAATCACCTCGCCAGTTACATCAACAATTGGACGTAATTCCTTAAAGTCTATAAGGGAAAAAACGAACCGCGTATCAGATGTTATACCATACTCTCCCAAAGCAAAAATTAAGAATTCACCACCTAGTGCAGACACACCAGCGTAGTTCTCTGTAGGTAACACACCCAAAAATGGATGCGCTGGTTTCCCTATCAAGTAAAGGCCCCCAAATATCTCTGCAATTTTCCTTAGCTTGTCTCTAACCGCAAGTATTGATGTACCAGGATACTCTCGGTAATCTACTGGGATGAAACCATGTCCTGTTTCTGCTACTGATCGTATTTCTGTCATACCCTTCAGTAGAAAATCTTCGAATGGATCGACAGAACAATCTTTGGTAGGTACGAGATAAACGAACCTTTGCGGTTTTTTGTCAAAGAACTCTGCCATGCCCCCATATTTTACAATAGTGTATATCCCACTGTTGAGGAATATACCATCTAATATTGTGCTTGATATCGTGATTAAAGCCATTTTCCCTTCTGGGACTCTATAATCTAAGATGTCCTCCCCTTCATGCGCTGTCGCAACGAAAGGCGGTGCAAAATTTAAATCCATACAAATCTTTTCAAGAAGTTTGAAAACTTCGGTTTCTTTTTCTGCGTCGAATAGTGAAAGATTTGCAACAACATTGCCTTTTTTCTTTTCTAAATCAAAAGACATTTCAGTACTCAACTGTATAATTTCGTCAATTACGTAATTTAACTTCGTATGCACCATCGCTTTTCTCTTTTCTTCTTTACCTGCCGCGGTTATTAATCTCCCATCTCTTCCATGATTTTCACTAAACCCTTTACTATCCAACAATTCAAGGTACTGTGTAATTCGTCTCCTGCTTAAGTCAATCCCGATTTTTTGTAATTCTCTTTCTATTTCTGCTGAAGTCACTGCCCGGTTTTTCCGGTCTAGTACTGATAGTATTTCGTATTCTGTTCGGTCTGTTACTATCTCCATGGTTATTACCTTATCGGTTTCAGGCTAAAAATACTTTCCTATAGAAGAAGGACTTCGCCGCGGATGGGAGCGATAGGAGTGAGTTCTTTGAAGTTGATTGTTGATGCTAATGTGTCGTAGTTTGTTTTCACTCCTTTTGCTTCAAGTACTTCGAAAAGGGACTCAGGTGCTACTGTTATTAGACCAAAGTAGCCGCGTCTCGTTGGGATGCCGCGGAGGTTGTCTCCGTAGCCTCCAACAATTATCGTACCCCCAAGTATGTGCGCCACCTTCCGTGCTATGTCTACAACTCTTGCTCGGACAGTGTAAGGGACTTCGTCATACTCGAATAGGACTTGTCCATTACCGTTAGATACACAACCATATGTATCCGCCTGCTTATGTTCTATGAACGACTTAAACGGGTCGAAGGAAACACCTTCCAGTGAAACGAAATTCGTGCATCTTATGGGTTTCCATTCTCTGAATTCCAAGGTCCCTGTACTGCTAAAGCACATGAAGATTCCGTTATTGAACAAGATTTGTTCCATGACCGAGCATGTTAGCAGCGTCAACCCGAACATGCCTTCTGGAACTACTCTGCTGCCTATTTTCTCCCCTGAGTGCGAAATTTTTGCTAACTGAGAAAATAGCGGGCTCTGACAGATTTTTTCGAGAATGCACATAGTCTTCTCCTCGTATTTTTCTTTGATTATGCATGAATTGGCTAATAGTTCTCCTCTCTGGCGGACAAGATCAAAATTTGCATCCATAATCATCCGCGCGATGAGGTCAAAAATAAAATCCGCCCTAGCATAAACATAACCAGTCTTCAGCTCACCCCTACCCCCCTCAGTAATCCTCCTACCCTTCTTCCCCAAGTTTTCGGTGAAGCCTTTCTTGTCGAAGTCCTGTAGATAATTCCTAATCATACGATCCGTCAGACGAATGCCTAAATCATCCAATTCCTTCTTCAGCTCACCCGAAGTCATCGGCTTATTATTTCGCTCCAACGCAGACAAAATCTCGAAGACATTATGCTCACGCTTCACAGCAATATCACCTCACCTCTGACGGGAGCGATTGGTTCAAGCTCCTTAAAGTTAGTTTTTGTTGTGAATGTGTCGTAGTTCGTTTTTATGCCTTTTTCTTCGAGGGCGGCGATTATTGATTCTCCTGCGATTGGTATGATGCCGAAGTATCCTCTTTTTGTGGGTATGCCTAGGAGGTTGTCTCTGTAGCCTCCGACGACTACTGTGCCGCCTAGTACGCTCACCATCTTCTGGAGTACTTTTATTGTCTTGGATCTGACGGTGTATGGTATATCATCGTATTCGACGAGGACGCCTCCGCGTCCTCTGGTTGCTGCATCATATACACCAACCATTTTGTAGTCTATGAACAACTTCCATGGGTCGAATGATACCCCTAAGCCCGATGCGAATTCCGTGCATCTAACGGGCGTATGGTCTTCGATTTTAGCTATGCCGCTATAACCGAAGTCGACAAATATTCCATTATTGAAGATGCATTGATCTACTGCGCCGCTGCTGACAACAGAAAGACCGAACATATCCTTTGGCACTTCTCTGCCAGATATTTTTTCGCCTGCGTGGCTTATTTTAACGAGCGGCGAGAACAGGCTGCTTTGACAGACTTCTTCAAGAATATGCAAAGTCTTCTCTTCATGGCTTTCTTTAATTAATACGTGGCAGGTCACCACTTCCCCTTTCAGCCTATCCAAATCAAACTTAGCGTCCATCATCAAACGCTTAACCAAATCAGAGATCAAGTCTGTGCGAGCATATATAAAAGAATTCTTCAATTCATCTCTTCCTCTTTCCGTGATCTTACGACCTTCTTTCCCAAACGTCTGAGTGAATCCCTTCCTGTCGAAGTCCTGCAGGTAGTTACGGATCATACGATCAGTTAGACAAATACCGATATCATCCAACTCCGCCTTTATTTCAGCCGAAGTCATGAATTTATTGCTCCGCTCTAAAGCAGAGAGTATCTCGAATATTTTAGGCCGATTCTTCATAACAATATCACCTCACCTCTGACGGGAGCTATTGGCTCTAACTCCTTGAAGTTGATGGCTGATAAAAGCGTTGAATAATTGGTTTTGATTCCTTTTTCTTCCAATGCCGCGAAAATAGACTCACTGCCAACCAAGACAAGACCACAATAACCAGCCCTCGTTGGCACCCCAAGAAGATTATCGCCATAGGAGCCGACTACCACTATACCGCCGATTATGTCCACAGTCTTCCTCAGCAAACTTATAACCCTTGCCCGGGCAGTGTATGGTATTTCACAATACTCTGCTAGAACACTTCCACCCCCCTTAGTGACGCAGTCATAGACCTGCACATATTTATGTCTTATAAACATCTCCCACGGATCAAAGGAAACACCTGAACCTGAAACGAATTTTGTGCATTTAACCGGATTCCAATTCTTGACCTCTAATATGGTGCTGTTTCCAAAATGCATAAAAACCCCATTATTAACTAAGATCTGATCCATCACAGTAGCTGTGCTCAGCACAGCTAAACCAAACATTCCTTCAGGTACTACCCTATTACAGAGTCTCTCCCCTGAGTGGGCAGTTTTCACAAGAGGAGATAAAAGACCACTCTGACAGATTTCACCTAAAATTTCCATGACTTTATCTTCCTTACTTCCCTTAATCATCACCAATGAAACTATAAGCTCGCCACGCTGCCTATTTAAATCAAATCTTGTGTCTGTTACCATTCGCGCGATTAAATCAAAAACAAAATCAGAGTGAGCATAAATAAAAGACGTCTTAAGTTCGTCTCGGCCTTTTTCTGTGATCTTCCTGCCTTCTTTCCCGAACGGCTGAGTGAAGCCCTGCTTGTCGAATTTCTGTAAATAGTTGCGGATCATGCGGTCAGTTAAACGAATACCTATGTCAACTAGTTCGGCCTTAATTTCATTAGACGTCAGCGGCTTATTATTCTTTTCAAGCACGGACAAAATCTCGAAGACATTATGCTCTCGCTTCACAGCAAAATCACCTCACCCTTAACCGGAGCTATTGGTTCAAGCTCCCTGAAATTGATGGCGCCATCTATCGTCTCAGTATTAGTCTCTATACCCTTCTCCTCCAAGGCAGCGGGCAGAGACTCTCCACTGAATGCCACAACGGGGGTATATGTTTCTTTGGGATGGATCCCGAAAATATCTTCCCCCGCCCTGCCCACAGCAACTTTACCTCCTAAAACCTCCAATCCCCCCCTGAGCAGCTTTATCGCCTTAACCCTTGAAGTATAGGGAAACTCCCGGTAATCCCCAAGTATCCTCCCAGTCCCAGTGGTTGCCGCACCGTAAACAGAGGCTGCTTTTTTTTCAATAAAGAATCCTAGTGGATCAAAAGAACAACCTATTGCATTTACAATATCAACGCAACGCGTCGGCCTGTGATTTTTGATTTCAAGAATAATACCCCAAGAGATAATAGAGTATATGCCTTCATTCAACAACATTTGGTCGACTGTTATGCTACTCATGGTGACGATGCCTATTTTGCCTTCAGGCACAAACCTATTACAGAGCTTCTCCCCCTCATGCCGGACACAGATAAAAGGTGGGAAAACCCCGGATGAACAAACATCCTCAAGAACCTTCAGAGCCCGGCTTTCTTCCTTTTCGAGGATATAGGACAGATTAACTATTACTTCGCCTCGACATCGATTGACATCAAATTTCGTTTCAGTAATCATCCTCACAATCTTATCAAAAATAAAATCTGTCCGAGCATAAACATAACCGGTCTTCAGCTCATCCCTACCCACATCAGTTATACACCGACCTTCTTTGCCAAGATTCTTAGTGAAGCCTTTTTTGTCAAAATCCTGGAGATAGTTGCGGATCATGCGGTCAGTTAAACGAATACCTATGTCATCGAGTTCCGCCTTAATTTCTCCAGAAGTCATAGGCCGATTATTCCTCTCCAACACCGATAAGATCTCGAAGACGTTGCGTTCCTTCATTCTGGAATAATATTTAGGGGAGCAGACGCTATAAAGAATCCTAAGGGGGATGATCACGATGAATAGATCCCGCAATTAGTCAAAATAAAAGAAGAAAAAACTTAGAGGTGCTTTTCAGCGTACTCCATAGCAGACTTCGCGTCCCCCAGCTCAAGGTTCACTGGAATACAGTAGGTCTTAAGCAGATCAAGGAACTCGGAAAGAGAGACTCCGGCGAATCTCGCACCCAAGCCAAGGCTGACCTTACCCTCCCTGTAAAGCTCCAACGCCTCCATCTGCCTCCCCTTAAACAAAAGACTTCTTATAACCTTGGACCTCTTCTTCCTCAGAATCCTGCCGATAAAATCCAAATCCTTCACACGCTCCAATCGAACAGATACCGTCTCCATTTTTTTTACTCCAACCTGCTTTTAAAGTAAGCATAAACCTCCTTCGAATACCTCCCATAATCATAAAGCCTGTCCAGCTTCCCCTCAGCCTCCTCTTTCGTAAAAAGCCCCTTCTCAAACAACCTGACGACCACAGCCATCGCACAAACGAAGGGGATCCTCTCAACCCTGCACAACTTTATAAGCTCCCCGTCATCTGTCAACAAAGCCTTGGCTTCGGCTTCATTAAACAAAACATAAGCAGCTGCCTCGCCTTCATGGAGCCTGAACTGCTTAAGCACTGCCGTCAATTTACTCTTTTTTATTTCCCTCACCTCAAGTCTACCCCTCTCCACTTCCTTCCGGATGAGCACGGAATCAAATGCGTCCTTGTTCACAGACACCTCCCCTAAAACCTCCCCAGGAATAACCACCCTAAAGTTATCTAAAAACTCCTGGATAACAGACGCCTTCGCCAACAAAATCAAAGTCGACGCATTAGAAACCAACATATTACAAATATATACATTTGCAATATAAAAATCACAGCAACAAAAACTCGCCACAGACGGAGGCAACCGATTCAAGCTCCCTGAAGTCCATCATAGTGCACAAAAACATGAAAATATGTGCAGTACATTTTATCCACAGCCCAACCCGGATCCGATCCCGCCCGACATCATAGGCCGATTATTCCTCTCCAACACAGACAAGATCTCGAAGACTTTGCGTTCCTTCATTTTCTTGGGTTATTGTTTAGGGAACACTGAGTTATAAGGGGGGGAGAACTTGGCTTATTTGTTTCTTGCAGACAATATTTAAGAGGACGTATTTTTATAATTATACAACAAACCCCACACAGGCCCTGGAAAAACATAAAATGATGCATTGGATAATGGCGGCCGTGGTAGGATTCTTCGCCATAATAATATTGGTAGGCTTATACCTCTCCAAGTCAGTGAAGGGGAGAAGCGAAAACTACATAGTAGCAGACAGAAAACTGATCCTCGGAGTAACAGCGGCAACGCTGACCGCCCAAAGCATCGACGCAGACATAACACTGGGGTTGACGAATTTCACCTTCCAATACGGTTTCTGGTCGGGTGCGGCAATGATCCTGGGCCTAGGCGGCGCACTAATCCTGATAGGATTATTCTTCGCCGAACCACTGAACAAGATGAAACTACTCACACTACCAGACTTCTACCGGAAAACCTACGGAAGACACATGGAAGCCATGGTATCCATGCTAATGGCCCTAAGCGCCTCAATATTCATCGGCGGATGCCTCGTCGCCCTAGGCTTCATCTTCCAAAGCTTCCTCGGAATACCCTACTGGCCCGCCATAATACTCGTCTCGGCAGGCATACTAACATACACTATGGCAGGCGGCCTGGTCTCAATATCCAAGACAGACATCATACAGTTAGTCTTCGTTCTATTAGGAGCAGCAGCCCTCATGTTCATCGTATTAGATTATGGATTACTATCCAACATAACACAGGGAATAGAAAACCCGAGCAAGATGCTGGACTCGAACACGGGTCCGGCAGTCAACATAGCGATCCTACTGGCCCTAGGGTTAGGGAACATTGTCGCAATAGACTTCATGGAGCGCGTATTCGCGACCGACAAACCAGAAACATCCAAGAAAGCATGCTACATCGCAGGAATAGGGACCATACTCATAGGGATACCCTTCATCCTCGTAGGAGTGTCCTCCAACAGCCTATTCACTGAATTAGACATCCCAGTCAACCCAGACGCTGAGCCCGTGCTGCTGACCTTCCTATCCAATGTGCAGCCTCAGATCCTTACTTACCTGATCCTGTTGGGGCTTATCGCGGCCGCCGTGTCTACGGCAGACGGATTGATTCTGGCGGCCTCCTCTATAACCTCCCACAACCTGCTGGGGTATAAGCCAGGTTCTTTGAATAAGAGAGGAGACCGGCTGCTGTACATGTCGAGGCTGTGCATGATACCTGTTCTCGCATTCAGCATAGTGTGCGCCATCACCCTGCCCTTCCCAGGCACGCTAATAATACTATCATTCGACATACTGCTCTCCGGGGCAGCTATTCCATTCATACTGGGGGTGCACTGGAAGAAAGCCAACAAGCCGGCGGCCATCGCATCCTTTGTGGCGGGAGTGCTCACACGCCTCCTCCTCTTTGTGCTGACGCCGACCTTCTACGGCATAGAGAACAACATACTGTTCATAGAAGGCTTCCTAACACCAGCCTTCGATGGAGTGCCGACCATCCTATCACCCCTCATCGGCTTGGTGGTCTTCGTCGCAGTCGCCTCGATAACGCAAGAAAACAACATAAAGACGGGCTAATAGAGTAATAGACCGCCTCTCAATTCAGCGATCGGTTGAAGCTCATTGAAGTCCATGCTCGCCTCCACCGTCGTTGTGTTCGTTTTTATGTTACGCTCTTCTAGAGCAGACAACAGAAGTTCTCCGCCGAATCCAACTATTCCAGTATAGCCCTCCTTGGTCTTTAAGCCGAGCACTTCAGACCCTGTTCTGCCGATAACGACCAAGCCGCCGAAGACGTCGACGAACTCTTTCAGTACTTTAAGCGCCCTCAGCCTGGCTGTTGAAGGTATCTCCCTGTAGTCGGCTGGTATGCCCCCAAGATTCTTCTTCACTGCCTCATAGACGCTGCCCATCCTGTTCGAGATAAAGATCTGGAGAGGGTCTATGGAGCTTCCCTCATAGGAGATCAGTTCAGTGAATCTCTTCGGCTTATGTTCTAGGAACTCAATAAGGCCGCCGTAGAGGGGGTTCACATAGATCCTCTCATTCAGGAGTACTTCCTCTATCGTCACACTCGATATGGTGGCTAAACCGAACATGCCCTCAGGAACCTCTCTATTGCACAGGTTATCCCCCTGTCTCGCTGTTTTTATGAACGGGGGAGTCAGGTTTATTCCATCGCAGATTTCCTTGAGTGTTTTTATGGTCTCATCCTCCTGGTCTTCTTGGATGAATGAAAGATTCACTATGACGTCGCCCTTCCCCCTCTCCAAGTCGAATCTAGTATCCGTGATAAGCCTGACGATCCTATCCAGTATGAAATCCGACCTACCAAAGATGTAGGCCTTCTTCAGCTCTTCCCTCCCAAGCTCGTTTATCTGTCTCCCGGATCTGCCGAGTTTTCGGGTGAAGCCCATCCCATCAAGGGATTCCATATAGTTTCTGACCATCCTCTCAGTCAGATCAATACCGATATCATGTAGTTCGTCCCTGATCTCTCCAGAAGTCATGGGCTTGTTCGCCCGATCCAACGCAGACAAGATCTCGAAGACGTTTTTTTCTTTGGTCATCTTATGGTTATGGCTTAGGTAGGGAGAAGCTATATGCTATTTTCGGACGATGAGGTAGTTGGATAACAGGATCAATGCTCCGCCGGCTACTATGTTCAAGGTAATAGGCTGCTGGAAGAATACACAGGCGAGGAGGGTCGCGCTGATGGGTTCAAGGGGCATGATAACGCCCGCCCTAGAAGCCGACACAAAATCCAAGCCAGTATAGAACAATGTGTCGGGGATGATGAAGGCGACAAAAACATAGAGAAAGAAGAAAACAGGATACATTAAAGGAAAACCAAGAGAGAAACCGATGATGCTGGAATCGTTCACGAAAAAAGACAATACAGGGAAAAACAACAACAGCCAGAAGAGGGGGAAGACCATGGAAGCAAATGTTGTCGTAAAATGATGCTGTTTATGTAGTTCGCTTTCTCTGCTGTAGATCACCCAAAGAGACAAGAAGACCCCGGAGAGTAGGGCGAGGAATAGCCCAAAGTTACCCGCTACGCCGCCGAAGAGCCGAGGATCCACTACTATGAAAACCCCCACGAAACTCAAAAGGATGGCTGAAAGCTTGTCTCGGGTGACTGGCTCCCCTAGGAATGGCTTCGCGAATAAGACAGTCCACAGAGGCTCCGTGTACAGGAGAAGTACTGCTACAGCAATTGGGACGCCTAAGACGATGGCACCGAAACAGGAAAGCTGGAGAAGACATCCAATAAGACCATAACCGAGGAAAAACAGGAACATACCCTTCTGGATCATGTACTGTCTCCTCAAAAGGAGGACGGAAGACATGAACAAGGAACCGGAGAGGAAGGTGTAGAAGGCGATCTCGTAGAGAGAGAAGCCAAGCTCTTTGAAGAACTGGCAGCCTACGGATATGAAGCCATAGAATACGGCAGCCAGCATGACAAAGGAGTAACCCTCGCGCATAAGCTATAATACAACGAAGGAGGTAAAAAACTTGACGGTTTCGGAAGAACCATTGAGTTATGGAAGGGGGTTTCCGTTTGCGGGGACCAAAACACCCATTTTAAGGAACTTTAGAGTATTTATATCATCTTACTGCATAACATCCAGCATCATAGAACCCCAATACATATAAAAAAAGGATTTGTCTGGCTTATTTCCATTTCTAAGGCTGTCTGTGGCTGAATCAAGGCGGTAATGGGTTTCCGTAAGCTTTTTAAAGGCATGATACAGATATTAAGATTACATAGGGGCTTGTGAAAAAAAGGGTGCGCCCACGGAAAATACGGTGGGCGCATCCCTTACAAAAAAAAGGTGATTTAAGTGAACCGAAAATTTGTTGGGGTGTTCTCGATAGACGGTTCAGGTAACGGCATCATAGAGGTAACGGAAGAATCCTTAGGGATAGAGGATGGCGAAGAAGTGAGTATCCTATGGGAGAGATCAGGCAAGGCTGAAACGCTTAAGGACGTCGTAGATGGAGAGAACGTTATACATCCCCCTGCTTAGGTCCACTACGTAGTGGTTGTGTTCGAAGCCATCCCCCTTCTTAAACAATTGCAGAAGGGTTGTATCCCCTGATATGATCTGGCCTCGTTCTATGGGAGTCATTATCTGCTCCACAGTGGTCTCCGCAAGAAAGCCCACATTACCCAGGTTACTGCCTATCTTGTTCATTACGTTCTTCGTCGTTATAATACCCTTCGGCTCAGTGGAGAAGGCTATCACGAAATCGTTTGTGTGTAGGATCCTCAGAAGCTTATGCGCTGAATCCCTCAGATCGGCTATAGGAACGGTCTCCGTAGTAAGATCACTCAGAGGGAGCTTCCACATGTCATGAATCCACTTCTCAATGGAGTTCTCATATTCCTTAAGGAATCTGTCGAAGATTTCATGAAGCCTTACGCCGTCCTCTGTCAGATGGTAGTCTCGCCCCTTGATGCCGAAGATGCTTATCTTGGTGTCCCCGATCCTTATCTTTCTCGTCGAGAGGTGATAGCGTAGGGTGCTTGCTGGTAGATAGCCGTGGGCGCTCCGATACATGTCACCTATCTCGTTGAATTTTCTCGGCTTCATCATCAGCACATGTATGAGTATGTTGCTCACGTTGTCGAAGAACAGTTCAGAGAACACGTTCGCCGTATTCTGTAAGTCTTTGTCGTTTATCTTCCCGTCCTTCGGCTTATCCCCCACGAGGTCCAGTACCTGTAGGGCGGTCTCTGAGAGCAGGCGGAAAAATATGTCATTCTTTAAGACGTAGGTCTTCTCCACCTTGTCTACTATGTTGTGGTTCCTTAGCAGGGAAAGGGATTTGCTCACCACGAAGCTCTGCACATCCCTTAGGCTTCTGCGTATTTCGCGGACCTCCATTTCTTTTTTCTCATCGAGGAGGAACATTATCTTGCACACAGGCGACTGGGAGAATATGCTGAGCAGGCTTCCTATGTGTTCGTATGTGTAGCCGAACCTGCTGAGCTTTGAGATGTTGTATCCCTTTGGCATTTTAAGTCAGATTTGATGCAATTTTTCGGAATATTATTACATGTGCAGTCAAGATTAAAAAACTATTCTTGACAAAATGTAATATATTGTAATTAGATGGTTTACTTTCTGTTAGGTATATAAGCCTGTGAGAGTAATTTATACCATGCTGAAGCTCACAGAACGAGAGAAGAAGGTCTTCTACGGCCTGATAAGGTGGCCGGAGCTGACAGACAAAGAGCTTTCAGAGAAGCTAGGTATTGGAAGGTCAACGGTAACCACAATAAGGAACCGATTAGAGGGACATGATTTATACAAAACGATAAACGTCCCCGACTTCGAGCGTATAGGCTGCGAGGTCTTCACCGCACTGTATGGAGAATACCATCCGAAAGCAAGCTACAGCAAGATCAGAGAAGACATAGAAAAAGAATTCGGTAGCATGTTCTTCATGATGTCGATGGGCGTCCACAAGCTCTCACTGGGGGCGTCAAAAACCTTCACCGAGGTAAAGAAGCACATAGAGGAATACCACCTCAGACACCACGAGATAGGGGTCTCATATGAGAAAAAACACACCTACGTTCTATTTCCGCTAAAACTGAGCAGGATCTTCAGGTTCTTCGACTACTCTCCGCTGCTGAAGGAACACTTCAAGCTGGATATAGAGGAAGAAGGAGAGAAAGGGGATGAGAGGAAGATAACGCTAACCAGAAACGAAAAAGAAGTGTATCACGCATTGATAAGGCATCCTGAGCTCACGGATGGGAAAATAGCCTCAAAGACTGGGATGAGCAGGCAGACAGTAAGCGCGATAAAAAAGAAGATCATGGAGCATGGGCTCATAAAGAGGATAAGGGTACCAGATGTTGGGAAGCTCGGATTCGAGCTGCTGGCGTTCACGCACATGCACATGAACCCCAAGATGCCCATAGAAAAGAGGAGTGAAGGAATAGAGCTGATGATGGAAAGCCCGGCGAACATACTCAAAGTCTCAGGAAACCTGGAAAGCATCATGCTGTCCGTATTCAAGGACTACACTGAATACCTGAATACGTATGATAAACTGTTCTCATACTACAAGGAAAACGATTTCCTGTTAGAGGAGCCCACGGTCAAGATATTCTCCACCAGGGAGGCGGACTTGGAGATGCACCACCGCTATCATCCCCTCGTAGAAAGTGTCTTTATGTCGACTGAATAGATGGCTCCGCCCATGTCAGCTAAGGCGTATACGAGGATGTTCAAAGCCTGGTTTATAGCGTTTTCATCCATTCCAGTGACATCGATGAATAGATCAGTAGTGTCATAGGTCACCCTAGTAAGTTCGCCATTGATTATCGGGGGAAAGGAGAGAACATCATTGTTTCGGTCGACTATGATGGGATACCTGTCGCAGGATTCAAGAGTCCAGGCGTAGTCCACGCCCTTAGGATGATCTCTGAGGATCTGCTGCAGATTCATCCTCTCGCTCATGTCTAAGGGAACGAAGGAAATCTCTGTAGGCTTAACCGCTTTGTAGAGGAAGGGAGGCACCACCTTGCTTAGGTCGTGGACTCCGATGGCTACCTTCTTGCGCTTTCTCCCATGCGTTATGTGGAGTTTCTCCTGCAGGTCCATCAGGGAGACCAGTTTTCCCTCATCAAAGCACAGGTTTCTCACAACGGCGGAGGTGACATATGGTCTGACTGAGGAAACGGAGGGATCCACCCTTAGCTGGATCCCCGAGTCTTTAAGGTGGATCTCACTGAATCCAGTCTCCAAGCCAAGTTTGCCCTTCAATGCTCTAGCAAAACCTTCAACTGAGAGGAGGTCAGGCCTGTTCGGGAAGACTTCCAAAGAGATCTTCTCTGTGTCTATGTGTTCTAAGTCGACGCCCAGCATGGATATCTCGTTCCTCAGATTCTCTGGCTTGTATTCTCTTCCAAGAAGGGATACAAGCTCCTGGAAACTAAACTCGACTGAAGGCATGTAATTTATAGTGTTTTCATCCATAATTAATCCACAATGTTGACCCTACGCATGGAAGACCTAAAGATCGTAGCAAACGACCTTCGGGAGATATGCAAGATAGGCTCCTTCATCATGTTCGTGCCTCTCATAGTGACCATTTTTTTTCTTATAAAACAAGGCAACTCCGACTCTTTACACATACTGAAGAAGTTCGCAGCATTCATAATCCCGTCAATAGCACTACACCTCATGTATCTGGGATTGGGCAGGATACGCTCAGAAACCCAACCGAGGACAAAGCACAGAATGATCACGGTATCGCTAGCATGGCTCATCATCGCCTTGATAGGCTCCCTACCATACATCATCAACGGAACACTGGATCCACTAAGCTCGGTCTTCGAATCCATGTCAGGGTGGACGACCACTGGCATGACCATGATTTCGGCACCCGAAGAATTCGACATGGACGTTATATTCTACCGCAGCTTCACCCAGTGGGTGGGCGGCGTCGGCATAATAGTGCTAGCATTGGTTGTCTTCATGAGGAAGGGGACGTTCGCCATGGACTACTACGCATCAGAGGTTGGGGAGCAGAGGATAAAGCCAAGACTGAAGGGCACCATCAAGGAGACATGGAAGATCTACACAGTATACACGCTAGCATGTATCGTGCTCCTTTATGTACTTGGTGTGGAGCCATTCGATGCAATAGTCCACGCCTTATCTGCGTTGTCTACTGGGGGATTCTCAAGCCACGCAGACAGCGTGGGATACTACAACAACCACGCAAACGGTCTGCTGATACAGCTGACACTAATCGTGTTCATGATCATCGGGGCGATAAGCTTCTTGCTGCACTTCAGACTCTTTGAAGGCAAGTATAAGACCATGTTCAACAACGTTGAATTGAGGTACATGGTCTGGATTCTCTCCACCGCGACACTGATTACGTTCCTCCTTCTCCACACCTCAAACCCGGAAGACCCTATGAAAACGTTCATGGACAGCCTCTTCCACATGGTTGCTGCAATGACCTGCACTGGTTTCTCCACTGTTGACTTGCGCGCTTGGTCTGATCTGCCGCAGAGCATAGTGATAGTTCTGATGTACATAGGCGGACTATATGGTTCAACTGCAGGCGGAATAAAGATCCTTAGACTGGTATTGATCGTCCAGGTGATAATGCATAGCATAAAGAGACTGCTTCTGCCGAAAACCGCGGTCCTGAGAATGAAGATCGAGGGAAAACAGGTGGAAGGCAACGAAATAATCTACGTATTCGCCCTCTGCTCAGTGTATTTGCTGGTCTCTGTCGTAGGGGCGGGATTTCTCATGTACTCCGGATATGGTGGAATACAGTCCATGTTCCTAAGCTTCTCCGCCATGGGCAATACCGGACTTACTGCGGTAAGCAATGACCTGTGGTTCACCATGCCGTGGACCGACAAGATCGTTTTAACGCTTTTGATGTGGATAGGCAGGTTGGAGATATTCCCTGTTCTAGTCTTATTCTCTTCATTGATTTACCGGGGAAAACAGATTAGGAGGGATACGTAACGGTTATAAGGGTGAACAGTGTAAGATATAATCATGAATGGGTTCCTGATAGTATTCACGCTCTTCCTGACAGTGTCGTTCCTCATATCGGAGGTATTCTATAAGCTAAGATATCCGAGGGTTATTGGTTTAATCCTTGCCGGGATACTGCTAGGATTCTTCTCCGGTCTCATATTCCCAGAAGGGAGCTTCATGTCCGCCCTTGAGAAGGAAAACCCGATAGCGTTGGTCATCAAGGGTCTGGGTGACGTGGGTGCTATATTCCTCCTCCTTATTGTGGGGTTGGAGATAGACCTGAACAAGTTGAAGACGGTCTCCAGGGATGTTTTCGCCATCGGCATATTCGCCTCCTTGACCCCATTCATCGCAGGTTTTCTCTTGATGAGGTTAATCTTCCAAGTAACAATGACTGTGTCCTTTATCGTGGCTGCGTGCCTGGCCATATCAGCTGAAGCGACAACGAGTATGATGCTGCTTGAGGAGGGGAAACTCAAGAGCAGGGTCGGCGGGATCATGCTGGGCGCCGGGGCGATAGATGACGTCCTTGCAGTGATATTCCTCAGCGCAATCATCGTCCTCACCCATGGAGTGGATCCCTCCAACATAGGAGCCTTCGCAGTTCACATAGTACCGTCCCTACAGGTATTAAATGAAAGCAGTAACGGTTTGTTTCTTCTACTGCTCCTGCCAGCGGAATTCTTCATATTCCTCATACTCTGCCGCCTCCTCTTCAACATAGTCCCGCAGGTGGTCGAGTACTCCAAACAGGAGCGCTCAGAGATAGCTGAATTCATGACCGTGGTCATAATCGGGCTCTCAATAGCCATAATCTCACAGTTCTTCGGGCTTGAGACCATCCTCGGGGCATTGATTGCCGGCATTATAATGCAGACCTCCGTGAAAGACACTAAAGAGGAGGAGAGGATAATCAACACGCTCAAGATAGTAAGCCTCAGCCTTATAGTTCCATTCTTCTTCATAAGCATAGGTCTGTATTTTGATCCGACCTCCTTGTTTAGGACATACGCGCTCATCCTATCGGTATTAGTCATCTCGATCTTGGGGAAACTGGTCGGCAGCCTTGTCTCTAAGCCGTTCACTGACCTCAGTTACAGACAACTCTACCTGATAGGTTGGGGGTTGAATTCCCGGGGAGCTATAGAAATCGTCATAGCCTCCGTTGCGCTGCCCCTGCTGATCGAGGAGATGGGTGTTAAATACGCGACCGACATCTTCTCCGTCATAATAACAATGGCAATAGTGACGACATTCATATTCCCGTTCTTCATGAGGCGCGAGATAGGGAAATACCCGAAGATAATGGATTAAATTGGGTTGGATTCTTTATTATATGATGTTCAGAGGATGGTGCGTTATCCAGCACAGACCAGGGAGGCGTTATACCATATAACGCTGGCCATATTCGTCGGCTTATGCGGCGGAGTCGGCGCGATAGTACTGCGTCAAATGATTTCCCTAAACCTTAAACTCTTCTTTGAATGGGTTCTACCGTCGATATCAGTCATCTTTGGATACAATGCTGCGATAATAATGCTGCCTATGTTGGGTGGCCTGCTCGTTGGATTGATAACGGTGAAGACGACTGCTGAAGCGAGAGGCCACGGCATCCCGGAGGTTATAGAAGCCGTGAACGTGTACGGGGGCAGGATCCGAGGCAGGGTGGCGTTCATCAAGGCGTTTGTTTCATCCATAACATTGGGTTCTGGGGGGAGCGGAGGACGAGAAGGCCCCATAGGACAGATCGGCGCCTCCCTCGGCTCCTTACTAGGTCAGACACTAAAGCTGGGTGAGAGAGAGACTAAGCTGTTGGTAGCGTGTGGGTTGGCCTCCGGCATAGGTGCGACCTTCAACGCACCGCTGGGTGGGGCAATATTTGCCATGGAGATACTGTTGACTGAATTCGAGGCCGTCTCAGCTACCTACATAATACTGGCCTCAGTTGTTGGTACAACATTCGCAGTCTACCTTCCAATACCTGGGCTGGAATCCTATGCCCTGGGGGCCTCCCCAGCCTTCAACGCCGTGGGGCTTAGTTTCAACCATCCCCTGGAGATTATATTTTACTTGATCATGGGCCTGGCCTTCGGTGTGCTCTCAATCATCTGGGTGAAATCCTTCTATGGGGTGGAGGGATTCTTCGACAGACTCAATACTTCTCCTATCATAAAGCCTGCGATCGGCGGCTTTCTTACAGGGATCGTGGGTATCTTCGCCCTCGAATACGGGATACTTGGAGGTGGCTATGAAGGAGTAGACATCGCTCTCTTGGGCGGGATTCCATTCATCGTATTGCTACTTCTCGGTTTGGGTAAGATCATCGCAACATCCCTCACAGTAGGCTCTGGCGGCAGCGGAGGAACCCTGGCCCCATCGCTCTACATAGGCTGTATGTTCGGCGGAGCCTTCGGCATATTCTTCCATGGTGTATCACCGGATATAGCGATTAATTCAGCAACCTATGCACTTGTGGGAATGGGCGCCCTCTTCGCCGGAGCCGCTAAGGCCCCTTTGACATGCATCATAATGATACCTGAGATGGTGAGTGACTGGGGTCTTCTAGCACCGATGATGGCTGCCTGCGTCTCAAGTTATCTTGTCTTCTCGTTGTTCACGAAAGAGAACCTGTTCACGTTGAAGCTCCACCGGCGCGGAGTTCCATTGGATGTCGACCACGTGCTAAGCGAGGTGCGCGTCGGAGACATAATGACGACTAACATAGACTATGTGCCAAACGATGTAAGGGTCTCTGAATTGATATCAAAGATGCTGGTTCTGGGTCATACAGGATACCCTGTCATGAAAGACGGTAGATTGTTCGGTATCGTAACCTTCGACGACATACAGCGGGCTGACCTCAATAAGACTGTTGAAGAGATATGCAGCAAGGATGTGTTCAAGCTCACCAACAGGAACTCAGTGCAGAAGGCTGTTAGGATGCTCTACGAAAAAGACGTCGGAAGGCTTATTGTCGTGGACAAGGATGACCCGGAGAAGGTCGTCGGAATAGTCTCCAGGTCGGACATAATAAAGGCCTACCAGAGGATGCTGGACGCAAAGAAGAAGTGGTGAGTTAGGGCAGAAAAACCTTGATTCCCTCACCTTCCACGAACTCTATTGGGTGGATCATCTCGCTGTGTTTTGTAGCCCTCATCTTCCTGATCACGAGATTCCTTCCCTGCATGGAATCACCTATCGAATAATGCAGGGTTATCACCCCATCCGCCAAGAACTCTGATATCGTGTCCCTGCTAAGCCCCTTAGACCCCTCCAATAATTCGGATATTATTATCGAAGTGCAGTCCATTTCCCTGATCTCTGTTAGTATCTTGTTAAGCAGGATCCTCGACGCAACCATGAGATTCTGCGGATCCGGTATGAGCTCATCCAGCTTTCCGGTGAAGATATACGGCACATCCATGTCCTTCCAGGCTATGGGATGCAAGAGGATGGCTGAAAGGGAGTCTATCACAACCCGCTTGTATCCCCCAGACCTTATCTCCCTCAGTATGTCATCTATCCGGATGTCCTTTATGTCATAAGACTTTAGTTTGAGCATTCCATTATCCATCAAGGTGCGAAGATCCCATCCAAAGACCCCCCCCTGCAGGATGACGTCATCGACCCTTTGGTCGAAGCCTATGTAGATGCCCTTCTCTCCTTTACGCGCTCCATGATACAGAAACTGCATAGCAAATATTGTCTTCCCTGTCCCGGGAGAACCAGAAATCAGGATCGTGTGATCCTTGGGAAAGCCTCCTTGAATCAACTCATCAAGACCCCCGACCCCAGTACTCACCCTTTCTATAACCATCCCCATCAGTTAGATATTATCTTCAGATTAAAAATAGTCGGAGAGTTTTCTCTGCCTTAGGATCTCTGATCGTTCAGTGTACTCCTTTATGGGGATCCTCAGCCTGGAGCTGATGTCGTCTAAGGCCTCCTTTAGTGTTGTGAACCTGCTTGGTTTTTTCTCTAATGCGTGCCTGACGTTCTCTCTGACCTCCCACACTCCTACTGGAATCGTATACCCCCCATATATTTCCCTGAACACTACGACTCGGGCTTGTTTTTTCATTCCGTGGAGCTTCTCTACCACAGCTATCCTCCCAGCGTAGTAGCCGCCGCCTTCCTTGTCGGCGTATCTTGTCCTGCCCTTAAAGCCCTCGTATTCCTCTTGGATCACGGGCTGATCATATGCCATCGTCCACAGCGTCTTGGGAGCCCACGCCTCGAACTGCTCGAACTCCCATCCCCCCGGCATCATCAATACCTCAAAGTGGTTTTCAAGGTACGTGTTCTCGTATACCAGAAATCCGTTAAGCTCTGGGAAATCTCTTATATCCGCTATAAGCCCCTTCGCTATGATGTCGTCTATTGCGGTGATGGACCAACGTGTTGGCACAAGTCTTCTGTCTTCCTGAAGACCTAAGGCGCCTGAGGAGAGAACATTTGTGAGATAGTACACGTCAAGGTTTTTATTGTATAGTTGCAGGACGGCCTCACCTGCCCGGATTTCGTCCGAGACTACCGAGTCAACCCTTCTCGGAATCGTCGGATTCTCAGTTATCCTGAACCTCTCCACTACCCCGGAAGGACCCATTGGCTGGGTTATCGGGGAGAAGCTTACCCTGTATGTGGGTTTCTCTTTGAATAAAACTTCGACGTCGGTGGGCTTTACTGAGAGCGCCAGCTCCTTCGAATTTTCAACGTACTTTGTTCTCTCCCTGATGCCCTGCCGCTTCTTAGACCTAACAAGAAGAGAACGCATATCTATTATTTCATCGATGCTTGAGCCGTACCATTTCTGGGGATTGTCCAATAGACAGGCCTTTTCTGGCTCCAAGGACGTCATGGGGCCGATGAATACGTCAGGGTACCCTTGTCGGCCGACGAAAATCGAGGGTGATGGCCCGAAGAAGTCCTCGACCAGTTTCTCCCTTACCGGATTCTGGATGTGTATCTTCTTGAGAAGAGGGCATGGCGTGATTCCGCATAAAGCCCGGCCGCCCTTGCATATAAGACAAAGCTGCTTTGACATCGGCCGCTTCTTCTGCATGGCCCGCACTATCTCGCAGCCCTTCCTCTTGGGATAAGATAACTGACGACGCATTTGAATTTATCTCAATGCCTCAAAAACTACATTAATTTAATGCTTTTGAAATATTTTCTCATTTTTTGGAATCGCTTGAAATCTAATCTATACATTTTGTGTGTTTGCTTGATGTCGGAGAGTAAAATCCTTACTACGTTGCTGGTTTCTTTTTTCCCGACAATTTCTGTTACAGTAGACCAGTTGATGTTCTTGTGGTTTTCATCTAAGATGGCAAGTAGATCAGACAGGTCTTTCTCACCCTTTGCACTCCCCATTCTATCGATTACTGATCTCAGCTTCATTATCGTCAAATCTGTGATTGAGGCTATATCTACTTTTTTATCGTCGATCCTCTCTTTGATGGCGTTCTCTATCACGGTGTTAACGTCAAAGCTCGCGACGGTTTCATCATAAACGTCAATCTCTATTTTATCGCCTTGGTACAGCATAACAAATCCTTTTTTATCTAAATGTTCGCCGTATGTCTCGGAAAAGCCGAAGGATAAAAGAAATTCCTTAAGCCTCCAGTAATCCTTTCTGCCTACGACAAGGTCTATGTCTCTGGATTTCATATAGGGGTTGTAGGCATACACAGCCCAACCTCCAACCAATACAATCTTGAAGTTATTTCTCTCTTGGGCGTCGATTATCTGTTTCAATACCTCCAGTGATCTGTCATAGATATCCATCTCAACCAATCAATCCATATTTTTCAGCCAAGTTAAATGCAACCCTTGACCCTGTTCCGCCAAGACTCATAAGATCTGTATAGTTCTGCACTACGGAGACCAATCTAAGTTTGTTAATGGTCTCCATGCCCTCAAAGACCTGTTCCTCACATTCATAGACGATGAAATTTGTTGGATTCTCTGTTCTGGCACCTAATTTTTTAGTGAATCCTTCAATCTTATCCGACACTACATAAACTTCAAAGGAATCTGTTTTCATGAACTTTGTCCTATGCCATGCAGCCCTAAATAATGTCAATACATAGCCTTTTTCTCTTCTAAGTAATCCTTCAATTTTCTCTTCAGAAAATGATGTTCTTATGTAAATTGGTTGAGGTAGTTTTCTCGTGCTACTCCATCTATTCAAAAGCTTTGAGAATCCGATCAACACAACCTGGTTTTTATAGGGTCTTGCTATGATGTTTTCTGATTGAAATTTTTTCATTAGTTTGCTTACGAATGCTGTGGAACAATGCGTTTTCTCTGCCAGATCCTTTTGCACCCATCTCCTCTTTGGGTGTGTGAGTAACAAACGGATTATCCTCTCAGTTGAATTTTCCATATATAAATAAGGGTTTTATTTATAAAAAGTTAACCTTTAGGTTAATTCACGCCTTCAGTTTCTCCACCAACTCCCCTCTTGAAGGAACGTCCTTGATGAACGCGAGCTCTCCGTCAACCACCAATGCGGGGGTGGAGGCTATCTGGTATTGGAGGGCCTCTATCGTGAAATCCTGACCGCCTATTGCCGCTGGCGTCTCCGTGATGTTCACAATGGAATCTGCGATATAGATATCCATTCCTTCGAGGTTCATTCTCTTTCCTGGCTTCACGTTTTCCCCGTCTATCAGCTTCTCCACAAAGTCTCTGCCTTCCACCAAGCCCAGCTCCCCAGCAACCTCCCTGAGGAGTTTCCTGAAAGCGGGACAGTTAGGGCAGCTTGTGGACGTGTAGAGTATCGCCTTCATTTTTTTTCCCACGCTATAGGTCGGTCTGCGTCGAGGTCCCGTATCTTCTCCGGTCCTTTAATTCAGCTATCTTTCCCTTATTCCAGCCCCCGACATTCTGGTAGTATCCTGTAATGCGAGACCACCAATCGATTTCCTTGTTCCCGCAGTTGGGGCATTTATTCAGTAGGCCGCCTGCAGTGAAAGAACAAGCCCTGCAGACTGAGAGGTCTTTAGTGAACGCGAAATATTGTATTGCTGTCTTCGTGGCTATCTTCTTCGTCAGCTCGTATATTCCTTCAGGTGAGGGATTCGCCTCGCCGAGGAAGACATGGCTCATGGCGCCTCCATCCGTCAGAGGATGGAATGCCCCCTCTATGGTAAGCCTCTTCCATAGTGGAACGTCCGCTGAAGGCCTCACGTGGAATGAATTGGTGTAGTAGGCTGAATCTGCTGATCCGTTAAACACGGCTTTTCCATCATATCTGGCTAAGTCTATCTGAGGAAGCCGATGAGAGCAGCTTTCTGCAGGGGTCCTGGCGAGCGCGAAATTCAATCCTGTTTCCTGCCTGAACTCTGAGACGATTTCCTTCATCCTCTTCATGACCTTAAGACCAAAGCGCCAAGCATAGTCTGATTCATGTAGTTCGTCTCCGGTATGGGCCTTGACCATCTCATTTATCCCTAAGACGCCGATGATGTAGCTCTGCTTGTCCGGCTCCAAGTATCTTTCCTTGTCATTCACTGGCTGGCTCATGAAGGGCAGTAGATTGTTTTCCAGGTTCTTGTGTATGATATCCCTCTTCAGTTTATGGACGCTCTCTGCCTTCTTCATAGACTCCATCAGTATCTCAAACAATCTGTCGTCGTCTCCGTCGGCCCTGTAGGCCACTTGGGGCAGGTTTATCGTCACAACCTGCAGTCCTCCCCCCCTTATGGTTCCATTTATCTTGTCCTCGTCGGTGGATGATTCAGAGAGGGGCATGAGGAAACTGCAGCATTGATAGCATGCGAATTCTGGCATGTAGGGCTGGTTTATTATGTAGTAGGGTGTCCCGAACTTTGCGGCAAGCTGAGAGACCTTAATCAACTCCTCCTCATTCCTACCCTGTCTTATGTCGCTTGGATAGACTTGGACCTCAAATTTCGGGAAATTGAAAAGCTTCCCTATGTAGTCGCCTTCCATGTAAACGTCTATGAGTGCGTTGAATATTGTTTTGGCTTCATCCTCGAAGTCTGCATAGGTCATTGAGTCCGCTACCTTCCCACCTGGAAGAACAGCTGGTACGTCGAGGAATTGCTTTGGGATTGACATGTCGCAGTCTATTGATGAAAAAACGGTCTGCCCTCCCCTCGCAACATACATCTGGCTCAGCTCGTAGATAAACATCTGGGCTAGCTGCTTCACCTCCTTGTATCCCAAACCCCTCACGTATGGAGCCAGGAATGTGTTGAAATAGCTGAATCCCTGTCCGCCGGCGCAGTTCGTCTGGGATGCTGCGAGAACCTTCGTGGCATGCAGGAATGCAACCTCTGGTCTCTTGGCGGGAGCTGCTATCGCCGTATGGTTTCCAATCCCGTCCGCCTTGAATCCATTCCTAAGGAAGAACCTGATGTCATGGGAGAAGCAGAACGGCCTGATGAAGTAGTCGAGGTCATGTATGTGTATTTCGCCGCACATGTGAGAGTCTGCAAGGTCTGTGGGCAGAATATTTATCAGAGCGTATTCTCTGGATATCTGATCTGCCATCAGTTTGTGGATTGATTCGGGATTGTATTGGAGGTTTGCGTTCTCCTTCGACGGCTTATCTATCAGATTCTTTACGTCGTAGACCGGCATACCCAACCTAGTGTACCGTGCCCTGTGTGCTTCTAAACCATACTCCAGGAGTTTGACGCTAACGATTTCCCTGATTAATGGAGCGGTCACGTAGCCCAACCGCATCCTACCAAGTTCTTTCTCAACATCTCTGGCTATTGTTTCAGCCAGCCTCTCATCCAGTTTCGTCTCCCTTATCAGGGACTCCACGATCTTCTGTTTGTCGAATCTGTCCAGTGTGGTCTTCGATGTCCTGACCCTGAGGTTCTCCCTGTACTTGAATCTTTCCGCGAGTTTCAGGTTTGTCTTCCTCAGCTGTGCGTATATCATGGAGCGGATTTCTTTGGTGCTTACCCCATCATACACTTTTTTCGATATTTCAGAAGCTGCCGCTGAAGCTGTTGCATAAGGGGCTCCGGCGTTCATACAGCTCGTGACTATCTTGTTGAAGTCGAAGCGCTCTGTGGAGTTGTCGCTTTTTACCACGCTTATTCTGTCGTCCTTAAAAAAAGCCAGATCAACCAAAACAATCACCAGACATTAGGGTAAACTATTAGAGACTTCGGGAATAAATACGTTATGGTGGGATTTTTATAGATTAAACATTGACCCTTAACTCTAGACTTATTTATATTTCTAAAAGTAAATAGATACGTGTTAGACATACTATTGCTCGCTGTTCTGGGGTGTGTGCTCGGCGTTATAACAGGTCTGACGCCTGGGCTTCACGTGAACACTGTGGCAGTAATCGGTCTCTCCGTCTTCCCTTCACTGGAACTCACGCCAACGCAGTTCGCCGTCGTTATGGTTGGGATGGCAGTAACGCACACCTTCCTGGACTTCATACCAGCCATATTCCTTGGAGTCCCGGAAGAGGAAACAGCGTTAAGTGTTCTGCCGACTCATCAACTCCTGCTCCAGGGAAAAGCCATCGAAGCAGTAAAGTTAACAGCGTTGGGAAGCCTCCTAGGCCTAGGTTTCGCTCTACTAATGCTGGTGCCGACACTGATCTTGATCCCCTTGATCTACGAAGGCTTAAGGGGTTTCATCGTATACGTGCTCATCCTGGCTG
This sequence comes from Candidatus Altarchaeota archaeon, assembly GCA_016931955.1. GTDB lineage: Archaea > Altiarchaeota > Altiarchaeia > IMC4 > QMZM01 > JAUWTD01. Next base: position 25,425 of record JAFGDV010000017.1, read on the forward strand.
TTCTGTTCCTCATATTGAGGGAGAAATCCAAGGAGAGAATACTCTGGTCTTCTGCCACATTTATCCTATCAGGCTGCCTAGGAATCATCATGTTCGACCTGAAGATCCTGTCCACAACCCAGGTGTTGTTCCCCGTCTTCGTGGGCTTGTTTGGTTTAAGCAACATCCTCTACTCCCTAGGATCGAAGACCACAAACATCCCGCAGGAGCAGTTTATTCCATTAAAGATGAAAAAGGGTTACCTATCATCCGGCTTCCTGGGGGCCTTAGCAGGTCTTTTGGTCGGAGTCCTCCCAGCGATGAGCCCATCACAGCTTGGAATCCTTATGTACGGCCTGCTTAAATCAGACGTCAGGAACTTTCTGGTGTCGGTGTCTGCAATAAACACCTCCGACGCCATCTTTTCCTTTGTCTCCCTCTACACCATAAACAACCCCAGAAGCGGCGTCGCCACCATGGTAGGTAAGGTGCTAGAATTCGATTTCCCCACACTATTATTGCTTGTAGGCGTTACCTCCTTCATCGCCGTCTTCGCCACCTATCTGCATATACGGATCGGGGGATTCACCATGAACGTTGTGGGAAGAATCAACTACCGGAATCTATCCATTGCCACCATCTTGCTCGTGCTGTCGCTAGTCTACCTGATCACCGGCTGGTTTGGCTCTCTCTTAGCGTTATTGGCAACGTCCATCGGCTTGCTGCCGATCTTCGCCGGCGTGTCGAGGACGCACTGCATGGGGGTGCTGCTGGTTCCTACCATATTGTATTTTCTGGGATTCTGAGTTAGGCACTACATGAACCTTTGATAAAGGTTCATCAAAGATGCTGCATGCGCTTACGCTTAGCCGCGCTGTACAATCCGCCCTTTGTCCACCCCTGCCCGCAACCCTTATAGATCCACCCTGAAGAGAGAGAAGTTAGGCACTACATCCGAGCTTTAGGAAAGCTCGAGCAAAAGAAACTCGATGATTAGCAGACCCAGTAAAGCGAAAGCTATTTTAACAAGGAATTATAAATATATTCACCCTAATTGGGGTATTAGGTTGTGTAACAAGAAAATGGCGGAAATAGACAAGGACAGGGTCGGTATAAGGATGGATGTGTTGTATAAAATTATCAAAGACCTTAACAACGACGTGGAGCTCCAACGGCTGTTCGGTGCACCAGTTGCAAAATCACTGTTCGCCGTCGCAGAAGAAAACGACTTCCGGATAGAGGAAGGCGGCAACGTCGAATTAAGCGACGAAGAGATCCAACAATTTCTCCAAAGGCTGAACAAGATTATAAAATCAAACACGGTCTGAATTCTGAAATGCTAGAATGCATCCGATCCAGCAGAGCAGGAACATCAATAGACATACTTGTGATCCCAGAATCGCGAAAAGAGGGTCTGGAATATGATAAAACAAGAAAACGGCTTAAGATAAGGATTGCTGAACCGGCTGTAAAAGGAAAAGCAAACAAGGCCGCCCTGAAAAAGTTCAACAACCTCCTTGGGGAATGCGTAATCGTCTCCGGAAGACTCTCAAGAAAAAAGACCATCTTGGTGAAGGGGAAAAGCATCGAAGAAGTCGCCCAAATACTGGAAAAGGGGGGTTTTTATTGATTAAATACAAAATATTATAGCTTACATGAAGATTATATCAAATTCATTAAGTCAAGAAAGCTGAGGTTTACCTCATCATGCTAATCAATCAGTTCATTTCATTAGATTAGGGGTATTTAGGAACTCTTTCTTGACTAAAGGATATAATCTGATTCTTAGGATTTTTTGTGAGGTGATTTAAATGGCGAAAGCGCCAGCAGACACAATAAAATACAACATCTATGCGGAGATCTCAATAGACGGCGTAGTTGAGAAACCAGACGTCGTTGGAGCGATCTTCGGCCAATCTGAGGGATTGCTTGGAGAAGACCTAGAACTGAGGGAACTGCAGAAGACGGGCAGGATAGGTAGAATAGAGGTAGATATAAAGACGAAGGTTGGTAAATCCGTTGGTACGGTAATAGTGCCCTCGAGCCTGGACATGGTTGAGACATCTATAATCGCCGCGGCAGTCGAAACAGTAGACCGCGTCGGACCATGTAATGCGAAGATAAAGGTCAACGAAATCGAAGACGCCCGTTCATCGAAGAGAAAACACATCATCGATAGAGCGAAGGAACTGCTCAAGAAGCTGGTTGAGGAGGAGATCCCAGAAAGCGACCAGTTGACTGATGAAGTCAAGAAGTCGGTCCAGTTAAGCGAGATCACCAACTACCAAGGCCTGCCTTCCGGGCCTGGAATAGATGTGGCTGAAAGCGTGATCCTTGTGGAGGGAAGAGCGGACGTTCTAACATTGCTTAAATGCGGCATAAAGAACGTCGTCGCAGTCGGAGGCACAAACATACAGAAGCAGATAATAGACTTGAGCAAGGAGAAAACAACCATCGCCTTCTTGGACGGCGACCGTGGCGGGGAAATAATACTGAAGGAGTTAACCCAGGTTGCTGATGTTGACTTCGTCGCCAGAGCCCCGAGGGGTAAGGAGGTTGAGGAGTTAGGTAAGAAAGAGATAATAATGGCCCTCCGCAGAAAGGCCCCATTAAGTCAAGTGAGGGGATATGAGTCAAAGAAGGGACAACCGCAGAAGACTGAAGAAAAGGTGGGAGAAGACGATAAAAAACTGCTCGAGCTCCTGAAGGAGGTTAAAGGCAACCTGACTGCGCGATTATACGATAAAAACCTTGAATTGATAACCGAAATCGAGATTAAGGATCTTGTAGACAGCCTGAAGGACGTACAACCCTACTGCATCGTCTTCGACGGCATAGTAACCCAACGCCTCGTTGACGCTGCCGCAGATAGTAAGGTGGGGTATATCGTCGGTGTCAACAAGTCCGCAATCTCGAACACACGGAAGGTGAACATCCTAACAGAGAAGGAATAGCTTCGCCTTTTATTTCTTTTTTAAGGCTTTTATATCCAAGAATCTACATTATACTTAGCATGACTTCTCCAGGAGGAACGTATCTAGATGACATAGAGACTACAGAGGATGTTGAGATACCCCGAAATCCAATAGAGAGGATCATCGGACAAGGCCATGCCATCAACAAGGTAACAAGCGCCGTAAAACAGCGGAGGAATCTTCTTCTCGTCGGCCCACCCGGCATAGGTAAGAGCATGATTGCCCAAGCCCTCGCATTAAATCTGCCGAAGCCTACTGAGGAGGTAAGGGTCGTGCATAACCCACATAACCCTGAGAGGCCGATTCTTGAGACCATAAAGGGGGAAGAGATGGAGAAGGAACATAAAAGCCAGTACATTAGCGGCTTCGTCGTCTCCGCCAAAGAGGTTCCGTCATTTGTTGCAGAGCAACTGGGTTTCAGGTGCAAGACCTGCGGCGAAATCAGCGACGTCAGTGAGACCATATGCCCCAAATGCGGTACAAACAAGTACAGCAAGATTTCATGGGGTAGACGGAACACGCCATTCGGTGACATAATAACTGAGGTCTTTGAAATAGGGACTAAGAGGCCTGAGAGGGAGGTTAGAACCACAAGGATAGGCAGCGATGGAAAAGAAACGATTATCGTCTACCAGCATGCCGGCGACGGAAAGATTCGAGTCATGGACCAGTCTGCCATTGAGAATATAAAACAGAAAGACTGCAAGACGCAGATGAAGATCATTGTTCCGCTAGACCGCTTCCCCTTCGTGCAGGCAACTGGTGCCTCTGAGACTGAACTGTTAGGTGACGTGCGGCATGATCCATACGGCAGTCATCCTGAGATAGGGACTCCTGCGTATCAGCGGGTTGTTCCGGGAGCGGTTCACGAAGCGCATGAGGGTGTTTTGTTTATAGACGAACTGCCTCAGATGGAGTATCTGCAGACCTACATACTTACGGCAATGCAGGAAAAGAAATTCGCAATAATCGGTAGAAACCCGCATTCTGCGGGGGCGTCTGTGAAGGTGGATAATGTTCCATGCGACTTCATCTTCGTGGGGGCCTGTAACATAGGAGACATCGCTAGGATTCTCCCGCCTTTGAGGTCGAGGATACTGGGCAACGGATATGAGATTCTATTGGAGACCTTGATGGAGGACAACGAAGAAAACAGAAAGAAGCTTACGCAGTTCATCGCCCAGGAGATAGAAAGCGATGGCAGAATACCCCACGCCAGCGCAGGGGCTGCTTTGGAGATAATCAACGAATCGAGGAAAAGGGCCTTCGAGCTGGATGGGAAGAGGAACATGCTAACCTTAAGGCTGCGGGACCTTGGGGGGTTGATACGGCTTGCTGGCGACCTAGCAATCCTTGACGAATCTGATGTGATAGAAGCAGAACACGTCAAGAGGAGCGTTAAAGAATCAACGCCTATAGAGCACCAGATACAGGAGAGGTATGGTTCCATGTGGCTGGGCGCTGAAAAGGATCGCAACATCTCCTTTAGACGCGACAGACCGGATGAAGGATACATATGAGGGGGGGGTCACTTCCTGTATTATTGGATGGGTTCTTGTTCTGGAAGAAGTTAGGCACTACATGATGTATCTACTTCTTCAAATGCTTTTTAGAAACACCAAGACAGTACATCAGGCCCTTCAGGTTGTTTTTTGTTATACTGCCGTCGGCGACCTTCTTCAGAACATCCTTCGCGTTAAAGGCTATGCCAAGTCCGGCATTCCTCAACATGATCTGGTCATTCGCCCCATCACCGACAGCGACAACGTCTTCCCTGGGTATGCCTTCCCTTCTAGCGAGTTCTTGCATGATTTCTGCCTTCCTTTCTGAGTCTATGATTTCGCCCTTGACTTCGCCGGTTACCCTCCCATCTAGGATAACCAACTCATTACCAAAGGCATAATCAAAGCCAAGCCGCTCCCTTAAGGCGTCGGTGAAGTAGGTAAATCCCCCACTTATTAATGCGATCCTATAGCCCATGCTCTTCAGTGTTGTTATCAGCTCCTCCGTCCCGGGGGTGAGCTTCATCTCATCTCTTATCTTCTCTAGAACAGGCTCCGGCAAACCTTCTAGCATCTTAACCCTTCTGCGCAGGGACTCCTTAAAGTCCATTCCCCCCTGCATCCCCCTCGCAGTGATTTCCGATACCTGCGGTCCGACACCCGCCGCCTTAGCCAGTTCGTCTATGATCTCGTAATCAACTATGGTTCCATCCATGTCAAAGACGACCAGCCCCCTCTTAGACCCTGAAACCTCCTCGGGTTGAACTATTATGTCCACTTCTATGGACCTGCTTGTTTCATCCATGATACTTCTCAGCTCGCTTAGCGAGACATTCTTGGAATCAACGAGCATCTCCATGGCGAGCAAATCGCCACGAGCTATCATCTTGATCCTCTCAATGTTCAGGTTTACGTCAAACAAGGCCTTGGAAATCCCTGCAACAATCCCTGGCTTGTCTTTCCCGAATATAGTTATCCTCTGAATGTTTCTTTCATCGTTTGCTTTCTCGCCATCGTATTCAGATAAGGAGACAATGCTCACTATCATGCCCTGCTTTTTTACGTAGTCACTTAGCATATCCTCTAGCTCATCAGCATTTACGGTCGCTTTACTCAGGTCCACCAGCATGAACATGGAGAATAAGCCGTGAATGACACTCTGCTCTATGTCTACTATGTTGATTTCGGCTTTCGCTAATTTGCCTGTGATTTCAGAGACAAGGCCTTCCCTGTCCTTGCCTAACACGGTGACAACAAATAAGTTATCGATCATCTTCAGTGGAATAGAGACTTCCATCACATGTTACTCTACAACAATCTTCCCGAATTTTCCGGCGCCCACCTGAAGCTCTCCTCTGTATTCCTTCGTCCAACCGTTTTCAATCCTTATCTTGACGCCTTGGCTGACTAGATTGATTTCGTCATTCCATAGAGTGAGCTTAACCTCCCCTGTTTTGTCCTTAACTGTGGCGTTGGCTACCTTTCCACTTCCGCGAAAGCTGCTGAATTCCCTTGGTTCGCTGACCTCGGAGACCTCTACCTCCAAGACGTCTATGGGCGTGTTCGGCTTCAAATCTTTTATCTGCATCAGATTCACCTCTATCCCAGAGTTAAGTATTATGTAATGAAGTATAAAAGTCAAATTCATGTAGTGCCTAACTTTTCCCAACCTTCACCCACCGAATCCCACTCAAGGTGTTCCTTCCGTTGTAGTGCCTAACTCCCCACCAAAAACTATGTGCCGATATGCACAACATTAGTCAACTTCTTCAGTAAGGCGATCGCTGATAGCGCAGCGATCCAGCTGGTCTTGGGGTTCTGCGTAGAAGGCAGATTCTTCGCGATGGTCGTGAATTCCCCGAAGTCCCCTTTGACATGAACTTCGTGAATGTTTTTGTCGACCTTTGGGTCAGCCACGATCCTGAGAAGGGTTCCGTCCAAGCCGACGCCTGCGATGCCTAGGGTTGCGGCAACGTTCACGCTCTTCGGGAATTTCCTCACACCATCGAGAGCCGCACCCTTGAAGATGACAGTCTCCTCTTTAACGTCTACACCCAAGGTCTTCGGATTCTTCCTTGTCGTTATCTCCACAGAATCTATGGTAGCGAGGCTTGCAGCGTTCAAACCATCGACTCCGACGATGCCGCCGGAGGGGATGTAGATTTTCACATTCCGTTTCATGGCGGCCTTTTTCATATCCCTGAAGAGTCTGTTGTCCGCAAGCGCCCCGACACTCATAATCATAAGGCTTTTCCCAGACTCCAAGATTCTTAGTGCGTATTCTGTAACGGCTTCCTGTGAGGCCGCTTCCACGACCAAATCTACGCCCTCGATGAGGTCATCTATGTTGTCCACTACCTCGAAGTCTAGGTTAACATCCTTGAGGAAGTCTTTCGATCTGTTTTTGTCTTTGTCGAAGACCTTAACCAGCTTGCAGTGTATTATGCCTCGGTAAACTGCGTTGGCGATGAATTCCCCGATGTTCCCGCAACCCAATAAAGCAATCTTGATCATCTTCTGAATCTAAATTTGATTTTCATGAATATATACACAAAGATCAGGGAGATGAGAAGCGGCAATAACTGTATCTTGGATACTGGGCGCAGTTCCGATAGCTTCTCCATCTTGATTCCTTCAGGATTCCTGAGGTAGTGGTCTATCCCCTTAAGGTGGCCGGCGCCAACCACCGCCACGATGTTGGCCTCAGGAAAACACCCCATTAGTTTGAGAAGCGCTTGAGCCATGTACATGTCTCGTTCATCGACCAACGCAGAGTATAGCATTGGAAGTGTCTGCCTCAATTCGTGGAGGATCTTTTCTATGTTTTTTTCCTCCAGGATATCCTCAATGTTGGTTCCAAGGAGTGAGCCTAGCATCTCCATCTCCTTACCGCCTCGCGAAAAAAGCCTTAATTTCTCTTTTAATGGTATGCTGAGGACGTGATTCAGTGTTATGTTGATGTCTCTATCGATTAAGGCGATCTTGCAGCCAATTTTTCTAGCTGAATGGATTGCTGCGAGCATGTCCGAACCTGCGTGCACCCCGAATTGTCTGCCCAGGTCTCGCTGTATCATGGCGAGAAAGCCCTCCAATAATACAGGAAGTGACCCCCCCCTCACAGCGTCCTTCAGGAGGGAGACAATACTGGTCTCCTCAGGCAAGTCAAGACGCCACCCGCGCGCTTCAAGAGCAGCGAACCTCTTACCATCAAGTTCTATCGCCACGATGTCGGGTTTCTCGCCATCAACGGATTTTTCAACGGCTTGAACGCTTTTCTCGAAAATATGACCTGTGCCTATCAGACGTATCATATTTATACCCATCTTACATAATTTAATAAATAGGGGATTAAAATGAGCAAACGATTGTCGGAGATATATGGGATGGACATCTTCACGGAAAAGGCAGAATATGTCGGCAAAGTAGGTGATATCATCCTGAACCTGGAACAGGGGGAAATCATGCAATTAAGCCTTTCGCCTCTGAGAACACTCGGCACAGATGTGAGGAGAGTCCTTCAGGAGGAGACAATCCCATACGAGGAAGTCATCAGGATCGGAGACATAATAATATGCAAGAAAAACCCCCGCAGGGAAGGGAAGACGAAGGAGGGAAAAGCCCCCAGAACAACAGTCTAAGGTAAACAGTCAATACACAGTAATTCTATTTAATTATCCTGTAAAATCTAATTCTTATTGTTTAGAATGGGCATATCCAATATCGGTGTAATAACACACCCTAGGGTGGGCGACGATTTCGCAAGAAAGGTGTTGGATAGATTAGCCGTTGATGGCATAGTGTTATCCTTAGACCCCATAACCGCGGAAAAGATAGGCGAAGAGAAAACGGATGTGAAGGATATGAGGGTAGACCTTGCAGTCATCATCGGTGGAGATGGCACCATCCTGTGGGCGATCAATGAACTGCAGAAGGATCCATTGGTTCTCGGCATTAATGTGGGAAATGTTGGATACCTGACGGAGCTGACACCGGAAGACGTTATGGATAAGCTTGATCTACTATTAAAGGGAGACTATGAAGTAGAAGAGAGGATGAAGCTGTTGGTTGACGACCGCGTTGAGGCGTTGAACGAGGTCCTGGTAGTATCTGCCGAACCTGCAACGCTCCTCGAGTTCGGGGTAAGGTTGGACAATCTGGAAATCGCACGCTTTCGTGCTGATGGCGTCATCGTTTCCACACCGACTGGTTCAACAGCGTATTCCCTGTCTGCAGGAGGCGCCTTGTTGCATCCAAAGGTGAAAGGATACGTAATAACCCCCGTAAACCCATTCCAGCGTAAACAGCACCCATTGGTCGTGCCCGAGGATTCGGAGACAACAATAGAGTTGCTCAGAGAGGAGAGGGAAGCATGCCTCATAGTTGACGGCAGGCGTGTGAAAAAAATAGGCGCGCACCAAAAAATATCCATAAGAAAAGCGCAACATAAGGCGAGATTCGTCAGATTCACGCAAAAAAGAGGATGAATAAAAGAAAAAGGCTTCTGGAATTGATACGAGAGAAGGCATTATCCAAGGAAGCCATGACCCTATCATCAGGGAAAAAGAGCGACTACTACGTGGACTGTAGATTGATTACAATGGAGCCTGAGGGGGCGACCCTCATATCAGAGATATTCTTCGACATGTTGAAGGACAAGGGCGTGGATTCGCTTGGTGGGCCGACCATCGGTGCAGACCCGATAGCGGGGTCATTCGCAGTGATAAGTCTCCAGCACGGGCAACCAATCCCTACATTCATCATCAGGAAGGAGCAGAAGACTCATGGAAAACAGAAAACAGTAGAGGGCCCCCTTAGAGAAGGATCGAGGGTTGCGATAGTGGATGATGTTGCCACCACAGGAAACTCACTACTTAACGCAATCCGGGCGGTTGAGGAATATGAATGTAAAGTTGAGGCTGTTTTGGTTGTAGTAGACCGCCTTGAAGGCGCTAAAGAAAAACTTGCCGAAAGAGGGTATGAGTTGATGAGCATCTTCACCAAAGAAGACCTTCTGAAGAATGAACCCTGAGGTACTGGAGGAGAAACTCCTCAAGATGGTTGAAGAAGATGAGGGAAGCGGGGACATTACATCAGCCCTAACGCCGAACAAGACCGTTGAGGCAGAGATCATAGTAAAAGAGCAATGCGTCCTTTCCGGCATATCTGAATTAAAGACACTATTCAGGCTCTTCAACATAAAGGTCCTTAAGTCCGCCGACGATGGTGAATCGATAAAAAAAGGGCAACAGGTCCTCATGCTATCAGGGAAAGCCCACGATATACTCCTTACTGAGAGAACGGCGTTGAACATACTGTCGAGGATGAGCGGTATAACCTCCCTTACGAGAGAATTCATCAAGCAGGCACGGAAGGGGAATACCAGGGTTAGGGTCGCAGCCACAAGGAAGGTCACCCCCCTCTTTGGGTACTTCGAGAAAAAGGCGGTGATGGTTGGGGGAGGAGATCCGCATCGTCTGGGATTATATGACATGGTCCTGATAAAAGACAACCACATCAGGCTGTTCAAGGACGTGAGGGCTGCCGTCAGAAAGGCCAGAGAGTCCTCTTTTGCCCACAAGGTAGAGATCGAGGTCGAAACGGTTGAGGGGGCCGTTACAGCAGCTGAGGAGAAGGCGGACATAATAATGCTGGACAACATGTCTGTGAAGCAGGTCAGGTCTGCGATCTTGAAGCTGGGGGAAAAGGGTTTGCGTAACAACGTATTGATTGAGGTCTCAGGTGGGGTAACCCTGGGAAATATTGCAGAATATGCTGCGTGCAGCCCAGATATTATCTCAGTCGGTAGATTAACGCATTCTGTGGGGGCTAAAGACTTCTCCCTTAAAATCCTCTAAAATTGTCTTTTAAAGAAATGTTTCTAATTAATAACCCGAGGGCTGATGATACCCAACAATAATCCGGTCTATAAGAGGCTTGAGAAGAGCCTTTTCCTCTTTGGTTTATTGTTGGTAATCTCCTTTCTCTCGTATTTCGTGTTCATGGATGAGGTCTTCATGTGGAGGTTTTTCGCATTCGGCCTTGGTGCTTCAATATCATTGTTCATCTTCTATCCGACAATCCGCGGTATCAAGGCAGGTGACATAGTCATGGTCCCCATATGGAAGGAGATAGAGACCCCATTCATGGAGGAATCCTACATGGATTCTGTTCCCACTGTGGCGATGGAAGGCGGCAGGAGGAACGAGTTAATAGAAGTCCGCCTCGGCGATGGAACCTCTGGTCTGGTTAAACTACTGCACTACGGGCTTATCTCGTTCCCAGAAGGCAGGTTGATAGAGATAGAGAAACCATTGAGTGATGTGCAGTCTATGTAGGCCTAAGGACTCTACCGCTTTTCAGGTCAACCACTTTGGATGGCTTACCTATCCTGCACCTACCAGAATCTATTGCAAGGTCTGCATTGGAAAGTATGCCCGCACTTATCTCTTCAAAGCTGGCGGGGTAAGGCTCGCCCGAGACGTTGGCGGAGGTCGTTATTATCGGAACACCAGCGATTTCTATGACCTTTTTAACCACCAAGTGGTTTGGGATCCTCACCCCCACAGTATCACCCCCAGAGGTTACTATGTCAGGGATAGATCTTTTCTTTTCAACTATGAAGGTGTAAGGCTTCAGTATGTTCTCTCTGATGAATGATTCCTCCTTGGGTGTTATGTGGGTGTATTCTTTCACCATGTCCATGTCCGAGCACGCGATGGATAATGGCCTATTCAGGGGGCGCTTCTTTATCCTGAACACTTCCATGACCTTCTCTGAGTGGTGGGAGCAGCCGATGCCGTAGACCGTGTCTGTTGGATATACAAGAATCCTACCCTCCTTTAAGGCGGTTGCAGCAAGAAGTATCGAGGATTTGTCTGGTTTCTTGGGGTCTATCCTGAGAACTTTCATGGCCCCTCGAATTCGCATTCACTGCAGCGGTACTTGGCTCCAAGGGTCCTGCATGAACTACACCTCACTATAAGACCTTTACCGCAGTTGGGGCACTTAAATTCGGTGTGTCCCTTGTCTGCCTCTGTCCCACAGCTTGTACACTTCTTCATACATATTATTTTGTATTGAAAAGTAATAAGTAACAACTTAATAAAATGGCGGTTAAAGTCTTCGCAAAACTGGGGGACATAACAAGGGAGAGGGCTGACGCTATCGTAAACCCGGCTAACTCCCTCGGCGTTATGGGCGGCGGCGTGGCGTGGGCTATCAAGAGTAAAGGAGGAACCGAGATTGAGAAGGAAGCCGTTGAGAAGGCCCCTACGCCGGTAGGCAAGGCCATTGCGACAACAGCTGGTAGATTGCCTGCCCGCTTTGTGATACATGCACCTACCATGAGTTCCCCAGCCCAGAGAATAGGCATAAAAAACATTGAGAAGGCGACGTATGCTGCTCTTGAGTGTGCCTCCAGGCTTGGGGTTAAGTCGATAGCCTTTCCTGGGATGGGTACTGGGGTGGGTGGTGTTTCGAAGAGGGATGCTGCGGAAGCCATGATAAGATCGGTTAAGGGGTTTATAAGCTCGGAGCTTTCTGGTCTTGATAGTATTTCATTGATAGCGTTCGACCGTGAGTTGTTGGAAGCGTTTGAGGTGAGCCTGAAGGATGCTGGAATGTGAGCCTGGTGATTGGGTCGAGATAGAAACCGAGGATGGGAAATACACAGGAATCTTAATGGAAAGACCAGAGTTAGCTGGTGATAAGCATATGGTAATAAAACTGGAATCTGGGTACAACATAGGAATAAAGAAAGACAAAATCAAGAAGATACGGAAGATTAGCACAAGAATAAGGGAAGAATTCAAGCTAAAAAAACACGAAAGGGATCCCTCAAAGAAGGACATCTCAATCCTGGCTACAGGCGGAACCATAGCAAGCAGAGTAGACTACATAACAGGCGGTGTGCATTCAGCGTTCTCAGCGGAGGAACTAATCTCAGCCGTACCGGAGCTGGGGGAAATAGCAAACGTACAAGGAAGGCAGATATTCAACAAATTCTCTGAAAACGTTGCCCCCACTGATTGGGTCACAATAGCGGAAGCCGTCTATGAGGAGATAAAGAAGAAAGCCTCTGGTGTGGTGATAACGCATGGAACGGACACCATGGGTTACACCTCAGCAGCCGTGGCATTTATGCTCCAAACTTCAGTTCCTGTGGTTTTAACTGGCGCACAGAGAAGCTCTGATCGAGGAAGCAGCGACGCAGCCACGAACCTCATACACTCAGCGATCGTTGCATCTTGCGGAAATTTCTCCGAGGTTGTGGTAGTAATGCACGCCGAAAGCTCAGACTCATACTCTTTTATACATCCGGCGACGAAGGTAAAGAAGCTGCATTCCAGTAGAAGAGACGCCTTTAAGACGGTGAACACGAAACCCCTCGGCAGGGTTTTCAGGGAGGGGGTAGAGTTCATGCAGGAGGTTAAGAAAGACAAGGAACTAACATTAGACACTAAATTGGATGAACAGGTCTTTTTGCTTAAGTATTTCCCCGGGCTTAAGCCCTCAGTAATAGATTCTCTCGTAGATGGCGGCTATCATGGGATCGTGTTGGAGGGGACCGGCTTAGGGCATACCGCGGAGGGGCTTTTCGAAGGGATACGAGAAGCAATAAACAGCGATGTAGTGGTTGCAATGACCTCTCAGACCATCTTTGGCAGGGTTAACATGAACGTCTACTCCACCGGGCGCATCCTGTTGGATACTGGAGTAATACCCTGCGAGGACATGCTTTCGGAGACGGCCTATGTGAAACTCATGTGGGTCCTAGGGCACACAAGAAAGCCAGACAAGGTAAGGGAGATGATGCTAACAAACTATGCGAGAGAAGTCAGTGAGAGAAGCATTTTCACTCACAAGAACTCAAGGAAAAACCAGTAAACAACGAAGTTTATAAGAGTCAGAGGCAGTCCGACCCGGGAGAACTCTGTAAAGGAGATGGTTTCGCCCGCTTTTTTTTCCGCATTCTGTATCACTATAACGTTGCTAGCAGCTCCTAGGATTGTTAGGTTTCCTGCGATGGTGCTTCCAGCAGCCAATGCTATCAATCCCGTCTTCGACACACTGGAGTGGAGCAGCAGCGGCAGATACAGCATAACAAGTGGAACATTTGATATCAGTTGGCTGAGGAGGGCGCTTATCAATAAAATAGCTTCATTCGAAGTCGGATCGAAGCCCGCGCCCTCAATGAATCCCTGGAAGAAGTTCGAATCCCAGACACTCTCCATGAGCACGAACATTGCCGCAAAAAAGATCAGCGTATGCCAGTCGATTTTCTTAGCTATCTCAAACCTTTTAGTGCTTAACGCAAGCACCGGCAAGGCAGCAATGAGGGCGATGTACGTAAGTTTTAGATCGACGTTAACCTCAAGGAAGACCGCAGCCACCTTAACCACCACCAATAGGATGATCAGGATAAGAGAGAACCGGCAAATAGCGGCAAGTCCAGGGTCTATGATCGGTTCCCTGTAGTGATTCAGAGGATTGTCGTGGAAGTGCTCACGGTAGAAGAACTTCAACACAAAATAAGCCAAGAATAGATTTATTATCGTTGGAATCAGCAGAAAAAAGAAGAAGTCGACGAATGGATTCTCCATACCCCCATTGATGGCTATCAGAAGGTTCTGGGGGTTACCTATAGGGCTCATGACGCTGCCAATAGTCACGGCAAAGCAAAGGGAAAGCAGCAGAATCTTGGGGGGCATGTTATGCTTCTTCGCGAGCAGAAGGACAACTGGCGTGCCTATTATGGCTAAGGTGTCATTCATCAATAACGCTGAGGAGATGCCAACCACGAAGAGGATGGAGAGCACAAGGGTGTCAACTGATTTCGCTCGCCTAAAAAACCTATAGGAGATGTGTGAGAGGTAGCCGCTTTCCTCGAGGGCCTGACCTACAACAAACATACAGAAAAGAAACACCATGACATCGGGGTTTATTGAATTCAGGGCATCTGCGGGCGTTATCTGTCTCGTAAACAATACCGCGAGAGCCCCGAAGAGCATTATCTGCCATATACGGAGATTGATGCCGCCTGTCCTCCTTACAGCGATCAGAAGGAGAACCACGATGAGGATCAATACAGGGATTTCCACGTCAGCTTTCCAGGAGGATTATTCTTCTTTCCGGTATTCGAGATAGGAGTAGACTACGGTGTAGGCTGTAACCAGCAGCACTGGAGCGAGGATGAAGTACATTGCATAGTCCGGTAGAAGAACTCCAGCAAGCGCTATCAATCCAGCGGCTTTGAACAGTTTTCCGCCTATTCGGTGGGTTTTCTCCCACACGCGGTCGCTGCTCAGCGTCCAAGGCGTCCTGATCCCGATGAACCAGTTCCTCTTAGCGTTCTCTATCAGGATGCCGCAGTAATAGAATAACCCGGCTAAGGCGGGGGACAGCACAAGGTTCATATTCAGCCTGGTTCCGAGATTCCATAGGAGGATTATCACGTGTATGTAGAAAAGGAACAAAACAATTAATACGACGAAAATGTCATAGTATTTCCTGAATTCTTGGATGTTCTTCTTTAGGGGATCGATTTTTGGGATTAGAATGAACAGCACAAGCAATCCCGCCAATATTACTGGTATGAGGAAGATACTCCATACCTTGGGCATGTAGCCGTCGACCTCCCACCTAGCGTTCCAGTGAGACGCCATCCTGTCCGGCATCTGAGGGTAAAGCCAGACACCTAAGGCAAAAGCCAATACGATCAATCCCAAGGCCATGTATTCGCTTCGTCTCATTGCAGTTCCACTTTTAATAAGCAGTTGGTTTCTTATCCACTAAGGTCATCTGTGCCTTGTCCTTCAAATGCTCTTCCTCTAAGCGCACCCTCAGCCTATGCTCTGCGGACTTCAGGATGGATGCGAGCATCTCGGAGTATTTCATGCCAATGGCCTTCGCCATCTTAGCCAGATGCCCGTCCCAGCACCATCCGGGGTTGGGGTTGACCTCAAGCAGCTTCGGCTTCCCATCAGAATTCAGTCGCCAATCGAACCTGCAGTAGTCCCTACACTCAAGCCGCTCGAACAATTTCAGGCAGCATTCGACCACGAACTTCTCCGTATCCTCCGGGAGGTTGGCTGGGATGGATTTTATTTTCCAGTAAGGCGAGTCCGGAAGCCACTTGGCCTCGTATCCACATATCTTCGGCAGATCAGAGGGCAGCTCTGAGTAGTCTTCTTCCGTGATCGGCAGAACCGTGTAGGATTCGGGTGGATTTCCTATGATGCCGACGCTGATGTCGTTCCCTGTCAGAAATTCCTCGATGATGAATGGTTTGTCGTAGCCGAATTTTTCCCTGATGTTGGAGATGGCGTTGACGAGTTCTTCACTGTTGCTGGCTATGCTCTTCTGGGTTATCCCGAAGCTCGAGTCGCCGAAGTTCGGTTTAATTATTACCGGAAAGCTGAAGGGCAGCTCAAATGTGCTGTCCTCAGGCTTGATGAATAAGCCCTTGGGCACTGGGATACCCATCTCCTCAGCGATTCCGCGGACGAGGGATTTGTCGTAGCAGAAGGCGAGACACTGCGGCCCAGAGCCCGTATATGGGATGTTGAGCATCTCAAGCAATGCTGGAACGTGAAGCTCTTTTCTGGCGTCGTTGTTGTATCCCTCATCGCAGAGGTTGAAGATGAAGTCTATCCTACCCTTTATCTTCATCATGTCATGTATCAGTGAGTCGTGGTTGTTCAGATAGACGAACTTGTAGTTCTTGTTTTCCCTCAACGCAGCCTTCAGTTGGTCGATTGTATAAAAGTCGTCTTCGTCGAATACGCAGCAAGGTTTTAGTGGATCTGGCTTGCTGTAGTCACCCAAGACCACGGCAACATTCCTGACAGCCGCCTTCGGTTTTCCTCTAACAGGAGACCACTGCTTTTTCACCACAGCGGTCACAATAAGCCTGCGCTCCATCATTCCAAGATCCTGGGCCCTCTGTGATTCAGTCGCTATCCCCCCATTGAACTCTACGTTACTGAAGCCCGCGGTCTTCAGGAACCTATTCAGGTCTTCCTTGTTGTAGAGGCGTTCAGCGTAGAACTGGTCTGCGATGACCCCCTTGTTTACGTGGGATATGACCTCTCTTGAGATTAAACGTTCTCCGTCTACGGAGAGGGAGCGCTCCCGGCAGACGAAGTATTTCTTGTCTATCCACTCCCAGGAGCGGGGCTGAAAGTTCTGCTTCATGTGTTCGCCGTCTGCTACATCAATAAGGAGCCTGCCCCACGGCTTCAGGACCCTGAAGATCTCCCTCAGAACCTTCAGGTCGTCTTGGGAGTTTTCGAAGTATCCGAAGCTGTTCCCGAGAATCATCACGACGTCGAACGTATCAGCTGGGTAGGGGATCTTTCTTGCATCGCCTTCCTTGAATTTCACTGGTAGGACGTCGCGTTTTGCGTCAGCCTTTGCCTTCTGTATCAGGTAATGTGATCTGTCCAGTCCTTCAACGTTCTCGAATCCGCGCCTCGCGATTTCGAGGGAATGTCTTCCTTGGCCGCAGGCGAGGTCTAGGATCCTGCTCTTTGGTGAAGGCTTAAGGATGTCGAGAAACATGTCAATCTCTCTGCTGGTTATGTTCTGGTCGTCAACTACATCCGAGTCCGTTTTCAGGTACATTGAGTTGAAGATGTAACGCCACCAGTCTGAACGGACGTGTTCTTCGAGATTTAGTACCGGCCCCAGAACCCCCCTCTGGTGTTTGCCGTTTCCCTTGCTTTGACGGCCTTTCTCCTTTGTTGAATCCCGCTTCACTTCTAAACAACCCATGTGTGAGTTTACCTTCCGCCCCCGGGCAATAAATTTTATAGGTTGACTCAAAAATGGTTATATATGTTTTTTTGCAAACTCTAATAAATATTTGTTATTATGGTTATATAAGTTTTTAAGTCGAACTTTTTTGGTGAGAATGTTTATCGGAGTAGACGACACTGACTCGTTGAAGGGTGGCTGCACCACCTACTTGGCTGCTTTGCTTTGTGATAGCTTAGGGGTTACTGGTTATCCTAAACTTATCCGTTTAAACCCTAACATACCCTATAGAACACGCGGTAACGGTGCAATAGCATTCCAAGTTGAAGGTGATGCTGGGAAGATAGAAAAGACGACACTTGATCTGGTGAAGAAACACGCTCAACTGGGGGATGATAACACTAACCCTGGGGTAGTGTTCATCCATGAATTAACCCCAGAGCAGAGGAAGAGGCTTGAAGGATTCTACCTGAAGACTGTATCGGAGCTGGTCACCTTAGAGGAAGCTGAAAGTGTTGCAGCCGAAGTCAACGCAGAAGTCCATAGGTTCAAGAACGGCCGTGGCGTCATCGGTGCGCTGGCGGCGGTAGGTTCAAAATTACCCGACAAAACATATGAGCTTATAGCTTACAGGGTGAAGAGGAACTATGGGAAAGAAAAGAGCGTAGATGAGGAGTCAGTTTACAAGATGGACAGAGAAACATACCCTGAAACCTTCGATAATATAGATCCTGATAAGAAACAGATCCTTATCTCACCTCACGGATATGATCCAGTGCTATGCGGCATACGCGGCGATTCCGTCGAGGTTGTCCGCCGCGCCTGGAAGCTGCTGAAGGTTTCCGAGGAGGTTGAACGCATCCAGGTGTTTGAGACCAATCAGGGAACAGATGCGCACTTGAGGGATAGGCGGATATCTGAACTGAAGCCTTACGATTGCGTGATTATCGAGGGCGAGGTGATCATATCACCTCAAGACATCGAGGGCGGGCATGTGTTGTTCGGTTTATCTGATGGCTCTGGGAAGATTGCTTGCGCCGCCTATGAACCAACCGGTGACTTCAGAAAAGTTGTAAGGAAGCTGGCGGAGGGGGACAGGATTCGGGTTTTTGGCGGCATAGGTAAGCATCCGAACACATTGAACCTGGAAAAGCTGCAGGTTTTGGAGTTAGCCAGGTTGTGTGAGAGGATCCCTCCAGAGTGCTGCGGCAGGAGGATGACCTCGGCTGGAGCAGGTAAGGGTTTTAAGTGCAGGAAGTGCGGCAAAAAGGCTGGGATGGATGCGGTCGTCTTGAGGGAGGTGGGGAGAGACCTTGGTCCTGGGTTATATGAGGTTCCTCCGAGGGCTAGAAGGCATCTTAGTAAGCCACTTGTCAGGTTCAGGCAGCCTAAGGGCAGATTTAATTCCCTGAAATCCAAGTTATTTAAGGTGATGAGAAGAGGGTCATCTGAGCCTTAGGCTGTGATGAGACTTATGAGCGCTGAATTTAGTGTTATGTGTTAAGTCGTTGTATGGGGCCGCAGGCCCCATGAACTCGTTCTGGTCTTAGTCTCCGAGGCGGCTTGTTATGAGCATCATAATAAGGAAGCTTACTAGTTTTATCCCGTCTCTTATGCTGAAGTAGCTCTTATTGGCTTTGTAGTTAATCGATACTGGGGTCTCCGTTATCCTGCAACCGGTTTTCTTTAACTTGATCAGCATCTCGGTTTCTGTTCGGAAGTCGTCTCCAATCAATTCTATACTCTTTATGGAGTCTCTGGTTACTGCCCGGAAACCTACCAAGGGGTCTCTGAATTTTTTGTCTGTAATCAACCACATAGCGAACCTGGTTAGTTCGTTTGTTATGCGCCTCTTTAGGGGGATGAGGTTGAAATCCCTGACTCCCAGAACGAGGTCTGCCTTGTTTTCCTGTATTGGCGTGATGAGCTTCTGGATTTCTGAGGAATTGAATTGACCGTCTCCGTCTAGGAAGACGAGGACTTCGCCGGTGGAGTTTTTTATCCCTGTTTTTATGGCGGCTCCTTTGCCGCTCTTCTTTGGGTGGGTTATCACCTTAACCTGTGGGAATTTCTCAGCAGCCTGTTTTGTCTTATCTGTTGAGCCGTCGTCTACCACTATTGTTTCATATGCTCTGGGTATCGATTTTAGGACGGAGCCGATGAATTTTTCTTCATTGTATGCGGGGATTATGATGGATACTTGCACGTAAGTATTTTGTTGCGGCCTAAATAAATAGTTTTCATGTAGTGCCTAACTTCTTTCTTTGGGAAAGAAAAGCGTTGGCGGAAAAGAAAGAAGAATTCCCGCAGGGAATTCCTTTGGGATGATAGCCCTTTTTGAAAGGG
>JAFGDV010000018.1 GCA_016931955.1 Candidatus Altarchaeota archaeon
GGTATGAACTTACAAAGTCGGCAAGTATGAGGCATTCATCTGCGACTTCAAAGTCGCAGTACAAGAAAGTGCCATGCACTTTCTGTACGCAAATTACATAGTAACTTGCTGTATTCTGCCGACTTTGTAATAAAGGCATACAACAGCAAGACCTACCGGATAGAAACTCCTATACAGTTCTGGCAGGGTGCGGAAGAGCGTGAACACACCAGAGTGAACATCACCATCGAATTCGAAGTCAACGGAGAAAACAAAAAATATAAAATACCCGTCGATACCTACTTCCTTGGTTAGATCTCTTCTTGCAGTATTTCAGCTAACTTATCCTCAACGTCTTCTTCTCTGGCCCGCTTTTTTAGGTAGGGTCTGTCTATATGCTGCTCATAACCCCTCAAGAGAAACTCAGCATGATCACAGTCTCGTTCAGAATTCCAGAACTTACAGGCACACAATCTGTCCACAATCAAGTCCTCCACGCTCACTACGCTGATTTTTTCTTTTACCCCCTCCAACTCAAGCTCTTTTATTCTCTCCTTCGTAGTCGAACCCACGATATCAATTGCAACATCTTCGTTGTAGTAGATGTCGTTTTTTTCTTTGAATCCAAGTTCCTCCAAGAGAGAAACAAGTTCACCCCTATCCGCAAGCAGATCAAGGTCTATGCTCTCCCGTTCACCGGCGGTATATAGTTCCACCGCAGAACCACCTACCAGTATCGGCGTTTTCTTCAGTCTCCTGCTTAATTCGCTCAGAATAAGGTATTTTCGTTTAATCATTTCCTTACGTCCAGTCGACGTCGATGCTTTTTATGTTTCCCTTTTCATCGAATTTAACATACTTCTTGATTCTGAGTTTAACCACTTCTATCAGTGCCGCTACCTTCGCCCTATCCCTTGGTTTCCTTCTGACCATAACATATAATCCTTGGTATCCGACAGATAAATATTCACCATTTCTTCTTGTAAACGTAAATATTAGGGTGATGGATTCAGTCGAAGCAGAAGCTTATGGTACGGGAGTTATCGTGGATGCTGGTAGTCGAGGCGCAGTGTTCGCCTTAGACTTGAAGGCGACAGCGTCCGCAAAAATCCTCGAAGATCATAAAAAGATAAAGACCCAAGACAAAACAGCGGAAAAGATAGCGAAAAAGGTCCTGGATCTGCTCGGATACACTTACAGAGTCGAAGTCAAAATCAAGAACGAGATCCCGCTAAGAGTAGGATTCGGCGAAAAAGAAGCTGTTGCGATCGCTACGGCGCTTGCGGTCACTGGGGCCCTGGCGAAAAAACACGGCTCAGTGAATGAACTGAGGATAGACAAATACATGAAAGACCAGTTCATGATCATAGGAGACAAACTGGTGGACAAAAAAAAGCTGATGGATTTATGCGTTGACTCAGGAATGCGCCTGGATCGGACCTATGCAAGCCTCTACGGGGGATTCAGTGTAGCGGACAACAACAAAAGAAAGGTGCTACGCCATGGAGAGATGGAATCCCTGCATTCAATCATCCTGGTCCCAGAAAAACCTAAAAAGAAGAGCCTGAAGGATATGAGGGTATTCGACGGACAACTGCAGATGATCTGGGATGAGGCTTTAAAAGGCAACCTGAACACTGCGATGAACATGAATTCGATGCTCTACAACAGTGAGACAACAAGAAAAATGCTCAACGCAGACGCCTTAGCTGTCTCAATCTCCAGAAAAGGCGGCCTGGTAGGCTTCACCAGAAAGGAGGAAAGGATAAAAGACATCATGAAAGCCCTAGAAGAAGAGGGAAAAATCCTGATAAAAAAAGCGATGAACGAAAAAGCATGGGCTCTGATTAAACCAAAAAAAATCTATAAGACTCACGAGTTCCTCGAACTGAAAGGCGGCCAAGAACACCATTGGCTATAGACCTTCAGGGACGATTGAGCCCCTCTGCAAGGGCACCAGTTCATCAGCTGAGAGAGATGTCTTATATCTTGTTCCCTGACGTGTGCCCCTAAGCATAAGGATTTTTTCAACACGAGGACCGACAAGAAAACGATGAGTATCCCATTCAGGCACGATTTTTCCGTCCAAGCCACAGTCCTTCGAGATCCTCTGGACTAAGACATAAGGATTCATGTGCTCCAGGAAGTCGGCTATGATCACAGCATATTCGGTCATGCTGATGGGCCTGTACCTGCCAGAGTAATACTCTTTCGCCAGGCTTGTATCGTGCATCACCAGTAATGGATAGAGTTTCACTGCATCGATCCCTGACTCAGATATTATCTTCGCTGTTTCTATCATCTCGGAGGGTGTTTCATAGGGCAAACCCATGATCAAGAACGCGAGCGACAGAATACCTCTTTTATGACACTCTTTCGCGGCGTGGAGCAATTCACCGAAGCCATGATGCCGCCTGGTTTTTTCTTCAGTGTGGAAGTGAGGAGACTGTTGGCCGAGTTCAAGCCAGACCTCAAAGCCCTGATCAACGTATCCCTTAAGGAGGTCAAGCACTTCCATGGGAAGACAATCCGGTCTTGTCCCGATAGACATGCCTATGACATCAGGATGGTCTAAGGCCGCATCATATATCCTCCGAAGGTCCTCTACTGGGGCGTAGGTGTTTGTGCCAAAGGCGACATAAACAAGAGCCTTGTCTCCAGCACCCTTCTCCTTGTAGTAGTCCACTTGGTGCGCGACCTGGCTTCTTATGTCTCTTCCTATGACCGGGCGGAAGCTTTCGTAGGTGAACTGTCTCGCGAAATTAGGGCAGTATATGCAGCCTTCTAAAGAAAGGCGGCCATCCCAGTTCGGGCACGTGAAGCCAGCATTCATCGGAACCTTAAAGACCTTGCAACCATGTGTTCTCCGAGAATAGGCCCCGTATTGGGCGTAGAGGAAGCCCTCCTCGTAGAGCTGGTCTATTACTCCTCTGTCAATTTCTCTCTCGATCGGTGTGCCCCTAATCACACCCCTAGATGCCATAATAGTATTAGGGGATTACATGCATAAAGGATATATATCGATTCCTGCGAAATCTATTACAGCAGAGGATGGACAAGGTACTTTTGACGATAGTTATATGTATATTTGCAGCTATATTTTCGTGCTGTGTCGACGAGGAAGGAGACACTGGATTGACTGTTGTAGGCTCAACCACGGTTCAGCCGATAGTTACGAAGGCTGCTGAAGCATACATGAAAAACAATCCAGGTGTCGAGATAGGCGTGCAAGGCGGCGGCTCAGGAACCGGGATCAGGATGGTCGGCGAAGGCTCAGTCGCCATAGGAGCTTCTTCTAGGGAGCTGAAGGAA
The DNA here is from genome assembly GCA_016931955.1 of Candidatus Altarchaeota archaeon. Classification (GTDB taxonomy): domain Archaea; phylum Altiarchaeota; class Altiarchaeia; order IMC4; family QMZM01; genus JAUWTD01. The sequence goes on from JAFGDV010000018.1 coordinate 3,292, forward strand.
AGCGAACAAGAGGAGAACCCTGACATGTTACTGCATGCGATAGCAATCGACTGCATCACGATAGTGGTCCACCCATCGAATACAATAGATGATTTAAGCATCGAAGAGGTTAGGGATATCTTCTCTGGGGAGATAAAAAACTTTAGGGAAGTCGGCGGCCCGGACAGAGAGATAGTGGTGGTCATGAGGGAGGATGGCTCAGGGACGAGGTCGACCTTTGAGGAGCTTGTTATGGGTGATTGGAAGATAACCAATGCCGCGCTGCAAAAACCAGCAAGCGGCGCCATAAGGTTCAGCGTCGGCGGGAACGAGAATTCGATAGGCTATCTTGGCATAGGATACTTGGACGAAACAGTGAAAGCAATAGCGGTCGGTGGAGTGCCGCCCACGGAGGAAAACATCAGGAAAGGGAAATACTCCATCTCAAGGAAACTTTACTTGATCACCAAGGGAGAGCCTCGGGGAGAGGCAAAAGAATTCATAGACTACATACTCTCAGAGGACGGGCAAAAGATGGTGGAAGAAGAAGGATTCATTAAGGTGAAAGACAGTGCATAGGATAGATAAAGAGAACATAGTAAGGGCGATCTTGCTGCTTTTCAGCGTCACAGCAATACTCATCCTCTCCCTGATATTAATATTCCTCTTCAACGAAGGATTACCACTGTTTCAAAAAACAGGGATTACGGATTTCCTCTTCGGTGACAGATGGATTCCAGCGGAAAACCTTTATGGCGCCTTCCCGTTCATAGTCTCCGCCCTGCTTGTAACACTCGGGGCTATGCTGATAGCGATTCCATTAGGAGTCTCTTGCGCAGTCTTTCTAGCGGAGATAGCCCCAAGATGGGCGAGAGATCTGATGAGGCCGGCAATAGAGCTTCTCGCAGGAATACCCTCCATAATCTACGGCTTATTTGCTTTAGTAGTAATCGTGGACTTGATAAGGATACCCTTCAATCTGGCGAACGGGGAGACAATACTAGCGGGCTCAATAATCCTAGCAGTGATGGTTCTCCCCATAATAATAAGCATATCACAGGACTCGATAGAGGCGGTTCCGAGAGCCTACAGAGAAGGCTCATACGCGATGGGCGCAACAGACTGGCAGACCATAAACAGGGTCGTAGTGCCTGCTGCAAGACGCGGCGTTATAGCGGGGATAATCCTCGGCAGCGGGAGAGCCGCCGGCGAGACCATGGCCCTTGCCCTGGTCATAGGCAACGCAGAAAAGCTTCCAATGTCACTCCTAGAACCGGGGGAGACGCTAACGACCGCTATACTCTTAGAGATGGGTGAAGCGGTCATCGGAAGCCTCCACTATAATGCGCTCTTCTGTCTGGGGATTATACCGTTCACAGTCGTTTTAATCATGAGCATAATCTCAAGCAGGTTGATAAAGAAAGGGGTTGGAAGGTTTGGATAGGATGGATGCGAAGGTAACTGACAAGTTGGGTAAAGCAGGGCTCTGGCTATCAGCATTGTTCATTATCTTGACACTGCTAGCCGTGCTCGGCTACATCCTCATCAGGGGGATTGGCGTAATGAGCCTCGGATTCGTCTTCGAGATGCCACGGAACAACTGGAGGGAAGGAGGCATCTTCCCCGCGATAATAGGTTCATTAATCGTGGTCGGGATAGCATTGTTGTTTTCCACACCCATTGGAGTGGGTGCAGCAGTCTATCTAACAGAGTTCACGCGTGAGGGAAGGTCGACAAAGGCTATAAGGATCGCGGCGGACTCCCTTAACGCGGTTCCATCCATAGTCTTCGGTTTATTCGGTTTAGCGCTCTTCGTATTCTACCTCAAGGACTTCACAGGAGGTCCGTCGCTGCTTTCTGCTGGACTGACGCTTGGCTTCATGATCCTACCGACGATAATAAGGACTTCGGAGGTTTCGATGAGGACGATACCCTTTGGAGAGAAGATGGAAAGCTATGGCCTCGGTGCGACGAAGCTGCAGACCATCTGGAACATTGTGTTGCCTGGCGCCATCCCCGGAATAGTTACCGGGATCATACTCGGTCTGGGAAGGGCCATCGGAGAAACAGCTCCGATAATCTTCATGGTGTCGTTGAATCCCATAATCCCAAAGTCGATTCTCGGCAGTGGTAATACTCTTACGACGCAACTCTACTTCCTCGCGATGGAAGGCATCTCAATGGATGTGGCATTCGGCACAGCCCTCACACTCATACTTATAATATTAACGCTCAACTACTCCGCCAGGAGATTGAATAGATACCTCTCCAGGAACCTGAAGAGGTAGAAGATGACAGACGAGAACAAGATCGTGATCAGGGATTTGAATCTGTGGTATGGGGATAAGAGGGCGCTCATAGACAACAACATGGACATAAGAGAAAACAAAGTGACTGCGATCATAGGGCCCTCCGGCTGCGGGAAATCCACGTTCATCAGATGCCTGAACAGGATGAACGACCCAGTTGAAGGCGTGCGAGTTACAGGAGAGGTCAGGATAGACAGCAAAAACATCTACGACAAGGATGTAGACGTCGTCGCTCTGAGAAAAAAAGTGGGGATGCTATTCCAGAAGCCGAACCCGTTCCCGATGAGCATCTACGATAACGTAGCCTACGGGCCGAGGATACACTGCACCAGAGACAAAAAAAAGCTAAGAGAAATCGTGGAAGAAAGCCTGAGAAACGCGACCCTGTGGGAGGAGGTCTCTGATAGACTAGACAAGAGCGCATTAGATCTTTCAGGAGGACAACAACAGAGGCTATGCATTGCAAGAACACTAGCAGTAAAACCAGAGATCATACTATTCGATGAACCATGCTCCGCACTAGACCCCATCTCCACAGGAAAAATAGAAGACCTGATACACGAATTAAAGAGGGAATACACAATAGTAATAGTAACACACAACATGCAACAAGCAGCAAGGGTCTCAGACTACACAGCATACTTCCTACTAGGAAAAATGATAGAATTCGGAAAAACAAAAGAACTATTCGAAAACCCCAAAGAAAAGGAAACAGAAGACTACATAACCGGAAGATTCGGATAAAAAAAGGGAACCCCCCATAGGTAGTACTGCAAAGCAATACCACACAATGATGATTAACCTTTCTAAAGGTTGACTGGAAGATTTGGACAACAGGAGGGAAAAAAATGCCGAGAAAAGCACTTGACAGGGAGATGGAAAAGATAAAACGGGACATCATGGAGATGTCTGAGTTGGTGCGTTATGCTGTCTCCAAAGCGATGACTGCGCTTGAAAAAAACGACAGAAAGCTTGGTGAGGAGGTTATCTTGGGCGACGAACTGATAGACAACTATCAAACGCAGATAAGGAGGAGGAGCATTCAAGCAATCGCCTTACAGCAGCCAGTAGCCAAGGATTTAAGGGTGATAGGCATCTCCATGGATGTGGCATACAACCTCGAGAGGATCGGGGACTACGCCAAAGACATCGTGGAGATACTGGAGCACATGAACGGATCCTATGTGATCCCAGAGGAGATTGATAGACTGGGGGAGATGGCGCTGAAGATGGTAGAGGATTCCGCAGACGCTTTCGTGAACGAAAGAAAAGAAAAGATCGAAGCCGTCTTAATGATGGAGGAGGAAGTTGATACAATCTATGAATCAACGTTCCCGCTGCTGAAGAAAACAGTCAAAGAAGACTCCGAGCAATGCACCAGCGCGTTAAATTTCGCGTTGATCGCGAAATTCCTTGAGAGGATAGCAGACCACTCAGTGAACATCGTGAACCGGGCCCTCTATGGGATACACGGTAGAGAAGAGTATCTTTGAGATCATACAGGTGAGGGTATTACATCACATCCCTCCTTTAGGGCTTCCCTCACCGCTCGATATACGAAGATTGGCGTGAAATCGGTTATCCTCGCATTGCTTTCCTCGTTTTCTCTTTGGTTCATGTATAGACCCAGTATTTCGTCTCTATTGTTTTCACCGAATTCATCTATCAGCCTGTCTATGTTTGCCCTGTGTGCGCTTTCGATAACGTTTAATTCAGCCATGGAATATTCTCTGAATACGAGAATATAAGGTTTTATAAATAGACTATATAGATTATATAATTTATCTATGTATATTCCTTTAATAACAAAATATATAGATTTTATCTGAAGCAAAAAAAATGGACTACCGGAAGATACAACTAACAGGGGAATCAACCTATATAATCTCCCTCCCAAAGAAGTGGGTTGAGAGAAACGAACTAGATAGAGGAGACGTATTGGCCATCGTGGATAGGGGAGACGACCTTGTTTTAAAGGTGAAAGAAGAGAAAGAGACAGAATCAACGATAAGCATCGAAAAGAAGAGCCTTGAACTGGTCTCCCGGATGCTGATAACAAAATACATCCAAGGCTTCGACACCGTAACAATAACCTCAAAAGACTACATACCGTTAGAGATAAAAAAGGGTTTAAAAGATATTTCTGCGCTTCTCATCGGCATGGAGGAATTCGGGGAGACCTCAAACGAGATCGTCTTCAGGATGCTCATGAGAGAGAAGGGCAACGTCGAAGACACCGTGCTCAGGATGCACAGGATGTCCCTTTCTTCCCTGAAGGAACTCCTGGACAATATAAGCGAGGGAGACTACAACGAACACGTCCTTCAGAGCATAATACAACGGGACAACGAGATAGATAAATTCTATTTCCTCGTATTGAGGCAGCTTTCCTCGCTCAGCAGCTATGACGCCGTTATGTGGGGAAACGTAGCCAAAAAAATCGAGAGACTATCGGACCACATAGAAAACATAGCACGTCTTGTGACTGAAGGCGGTCGGATCAGAGAGGAGCACATAAAAGAATACAGGAAACTGATAGAGATGTATTCGTCTGTCAGTTTCGCCCTGAAAAACAAGAGCCTGAAGAAGGCTGAGGAGATACTTGAGGTGGTGAAGGATTTCAGGATCAAGGAGAAGAGGATGGCCGACAGTATCAAGAAAACAGAACCGAAAACGCTTCTAGCCTACGAGAGCCTGAAGAGGATCGGAGAATACACCTCAGACATCGCAGAGGTTGCTATAAACATGATCTGATAGAGAAACTATATAGAGTATATATCTTATGTTCAGACTATATTTATAGCCCCAACAACAACATAAAATCAAAAAAATGGAAACAAAAAGGTTACCAAAACTTGGGGCTGCGGCGATTCTGCTGATAAGCGCAGTAATCCTAACAGGCTGCATGGACGGTGGGGATAGTGAAGTGGAAAAAAAGACCCTGACCATTGCAGGTTCTACAACGGTTCAGCCGATAAGCATAAAGGCTGCTGAGATATACATGGGAGAGCACCAGAACGTGGAGATAATCGTCCAAGGAGGCGGCTCTGGAACAGGAATAAAGATGATAGGGGAAGGTTCAATAGACATTGGAGCCACATCAAGGGAACTCAAGGATTCTGAGAAAGAAGACTACCCAGACCTAGTAATGCACGAGATAGCCGCCGACGGTATCGCTTTGATAGTGCACCCAAGCAATAAAATAGAGGATTTAACGAAACAACAGATACAGGACATCTTCTCAGGAAAGATAAAGAACTTCAAGGAAGTAGGCGGGCAAGACAGAGAAATCGTCGTCATCATCAGGGAAGAAGGCTCAGGTACCAGGTCGACTTTCGAAGAACTGGTGATGAACAAGGGGGAGACACCAAACTCTGAGGATTCATTGCAGAAGCCATCCAATGGCGCAGTTAAGGCAACCATATCATTAAAAGAGAACGCCATAGGCTACCTCGGTTTAGGATACATCGACGAAAGCGTGAAAGCCTTGAAGGTTGAAGAAGTGACCCCATCAGCTGAGACTGTAATGGACGGATCCTACCCACTGTCAAGGAAAATCTACCTGATAACAAAAGGAGAACCTAAGGACGCAATAAAAGACTTCATAGATTTCATAATGTCTGAAAGGGGACAGGGTATAGTAGAAGAAGAGGGATTCATAAGAGTTGATAGGTAAGAAACAATTTAACGCTGAGGCAATAGCAAAGAGGACTCTTTTCCTGTTCGCGATAACAGGAGCCCTCATCCTATTCCTTATCGTGGTCTTCATCTTCAAGGAAGGACTGCCAATATTCAATCAGATAAATCCTGTAGATTTCATGCTCGGCGGCGAATGGAGCCCCAGCAAAGACGTATACGGAGCTCTGCCCTTCATCGCAGCAACCATCCTCATAACAGCCGGCGCCTTGATGATCGCAGTACCGCTTGGCATATCATGCTCCGTGTTTCTCGCAGAGATCGCACCAAAATGGGCGAGGGAGCTGGTCAGACCGGCAATAGAGCTCCTCGCAGGGATACCCTCAATAGTTTATGGCTTGTTCGCCTTGGTCGTCATAGTAAACACCATAGAGGTCTCATTCGATGTGCCAACTGGTGAAAGCATACTCGCAGGTTCCCTGATACTGGCGATAATGATCCTCCCCATAATAATAAGCATATCGCAGGATTCGATAGAAGCGGTTCCAAGAGCATACAAGGAAGGCTCCTATGCCATGGGTGCAACAGACACCCAGACCATCACAAGGATAGTGATACCGACAGCAACTCCCGGAATAGTCGCAGGCATAATTCTGGGAATGGGCAGAGCCATAGGGGAAACCATGGCAGTAGTCCTCGTCCTGGGGAACGTGGAAAAGATCCCAACAAACCTGCTGGACCAAGGGGAAGCCCTTACCTCGGTCATCCTGTTGGAGATGGGAGAAGCCGCCGTGGGAAGCCCCCACTACAATGCCCTCTTCGCCCTCAGCATGATACTCTTCATGATAGTGTTCTCATTAAGCTCCATATCAAACCATATCATAGCAAAGAGGGGGTTAAGGCCAGGATGATAACAGCAAACACCGCAGACAGGCTTCTTAAGATACTGCTATGGGCTTCAGCCTTCGCCATAATACTGGTACTGTTTTCCATTATGGGCTATGTATTCCTCATGGGAGCAGGGGTTATGAATCTAGAATTCATCTTCACTACGGCGAAAAACAACTGGAAGGAGGGCGGAATCATCACGGCAATAGAGGGAACACTCATCGTAGTATCCATAGCCGTTTTATTTGCCGCCCCCATCGGAATAGGTGCAGCCATATATCTCGCAGAATTCACACGCGAAGGAAAGACCACGAAGATCATAAGGCTTGCCGCTGATTCATTGAACGCGATACCTTCGATAGTTTTCGGCCTCTTCGGCCTGACGCTGTTTATACATTACCTGAAGGATTACACTGGTGGGGCTTCCCTCCTCTCAGCAGGCCTGACCCTCAGCTTCATGATCCTGCCAACAATAATGAGAACCTCCGAAGTCTCCATAAGAACAGTCCCACTCCAGGAGAAGATGGGAAGCTACGCCTTGGGCGCTACAAAGCTGCAGACAGTAAAGAATATAGTCATACCAGGAGCGCTTCCAGGAATATTCACGGGCATAATCCTCAGCCTGGGGAGGGCTGCAGGAGAAACCGCCCCCATCGTATTCATGACAGCATTGAACCCGATAACCCCGTCTTCGATATTCCGAGGAGGTAATGCTTTAACAACAACCCTCTACTATCTCACATCCGAGGGAATATCGATCAATAGAGCATTCGGCATAGCCCTCACTTTAATACTCATAGTGTTAACGCTCAACTACTCGGCAAGATTCGTCAACAACTACCTTACAAGGAACCAGAGGAGATGAGTATGGAGAAGATAATCGTCAGAGAACTTAACCTATGGTACGGAGAAAAACAGGCATTGGAGGACGTGAACATGCAGATCAGAGAGAACAGAGTAACGGCTTTGATAGGACCCTCAGGCTGCGGGAAATCCACCTTCATCAGATGCCTGAACAGGATGAACGACAGGATTGAAGGAGTACGGATAACTGGAAAAGTAGAGATAGACGGAAAAAACATCTACGACAAGGATGTAGACGTCGTCGCTCTGAGAAAGAGGATCGGGATGCTATTCCAGAAGCCGAACCCGTTCCCGATGAGCATCTACGACAACGTAGCCTACGGGCCGAGGATACACGGCACCGGAGACAAAAAAAAGCTAAGAGAAATCGTGGAAGACGGCATTAGAGGAGCTGCGCTCTGGGATGAAGTATCAGACAGACTGGAAACGAACGCGTTAGACCTCTCAGGTGGACAACAACAGAGACTATGCATTGCAAGAACACTAGCAGTAAAACCAGAGATCATACTATTCGATGAACCATGCTCTGCCTTGGACCCTATAGCTACTGGAAAGATTGAGGAACTAATACACGACTTAAAGAGGGAATACACAATAGTAATAGTAACACACAACATGCAACAAGCAGCAAGGGTGTCAGACTACACAGGATACTTCCTCTTAGGAGAGATGATAGAATTCGGAAAAACAAAAAAACTATTCGAAAATCCACACAAGAAGGAAACAGAAGACTACATAACCGGAAGATTCGGATAAAAAAAAAGGGGTGGAAAAAAAATGCCGAGAAAAGCACTCGACAGAGAGATGGAAAAGGTAAAGAGAGACATCATGGAGATGACTGAATTAGTGAGTAAGGCGGTCTTGAAGGCAATAGCTGCGTTAGAGAAAAACGACAGAGACCTCGCGAGGAAGGTCGGCATAGAGGACGACCTAATCAATGAATACGAGACCCAGATAAAGAAGAGGAGCATTCAGACGATAGCCTTACAGCAGCCGGTTGCCAAGGATTTAAGGATTATAAGCGTATCAATGGATGTGGCATACAACCTTGAAAGGATCGGGGACTTCGCCAGGGACATAGCGATGAGCCTAGAGTACATAGACGATGGATATGTCATATTGGAAGAGATCACTAAGATGGGCAAACTTGGAGCGCAGATGGTCAGGGATGCTGGAGACGCCTTCGTAAACGAGAGAAAAGAAAAAATCGACACCATAATGCAGATGGAGGATGAAGTAGACAAGATCTATAAGTCGGTCTTCCCCATACTCAAGAAAAGCGTTGAAGGGGGTGAAGGAAAATGCTCGAACGCGTTAAATCTCATACTCATCTCAAAGTTCCTTGAGAGGATAGCGGACCACTCAGTGAACATAACAAACAGGGCAATGTATGAGATATACGGTAAAGAAGAATACCTGTAATCAACGAGGAGGTCTGCCGAAGGTGCGTCTACCGTATTCTTGGACCTTTCTGGCTGAGAGATAAGCCAAGCTCTTGGCTACGTCCCGCGTAGTTATGATTCCGATGATTTTACCCTCTTCCACAACAGGGAGCCTACGGATATCATGCTCATTGAACATCTCACTTGCAGCATATACGTCTTTCCCAGAGTCTATGGTGTAAGCGCACTCGCTCATTATCTGCGAGATAGTGGTAACCTTCGGATCATAACCTACGGCCACAATCTTCTTAA
>JAFGDV010000003.1 GCA_016931955.1 Candidatus Altarchaeota archaeon
GCACGTTCATCCATGCTAGTGTGTCTGGTTGGATGTCTACCATGGTTTTCTCCATCACGTTAACCCAGAGTTGTATTGTGTCGCTGGCGTTTATGGTGTCTGCAGAAGCAAGATTGCTGAGGAATAGCATCAGCAGTGATAACAAAAACCAAACCCTTTTATCCTCTATTATCCTCATTTTTTCGTGAATTTATCCAGTGTAAGAGTCTTCGCTGTTAGCTTCCACACGACCTTTTTCTGCCCGATCGGCGACATGATGGTCTGCTCTTCTATCAGTCCAAGGGATTTGAGCTTGTAGCAGTGTATGTTCACAGTTGACCAGGCAAGCTTTGCTTCCTTCGCTATCTTGTATGTTGAGATGGGTTTTCCCCCTTTGCTGAGCAATTCTATGACTAATTCATCTATCCTGTCTATGTCAGTCATTTTGAGCGTGGGAGGTTGCCGAAACATTATCATTGGAGTTCAAGGAGATTGTGGCTTGGGGGGTGGTTGGTTTTTAGGTAAACTCCATGATGTTGTTTTTTTCCTTCGGCAAACCTCCATTGTGTAAAAAAATCTAAAACAGCGGCCTTTTTAGGCCGCATATTCTTTTTATGCTACATCGTTTACTATCGCCGTTATCTTTCCGCTAGAGGAACCCTCATATATCCCGTATGGAACGTATGCCTTGATTCCCATGGCGAAGGAGTCTCCTGGAACCAGCGGCGTTCCTTCCACATTGTAGTCGTATGCGTAGTTCACATTAGCGCATAGATGGAATGGTGAGTCTGCGTTCCATCTGGAGAAGAACACCCTCGTACAAGTGAAATCTACCGCTACGCAGAGCCCATCTAGAGGCCCATCTGTTATGTCTGCATACGCAAAGCTGTAGTCGGGTAAAGCTGTCAAGCCGAATGATTCCACGTCACCTGTCTGGAAATTTGTCGTCCCAGTCTGCGTTTTGGAGTGGGATGTGTTACCTATATATATATTAGTTCCGCCAGTGGTACAATTGGTGTTGTTGTTGATCATCCAGAAGTATTCGTCACCTGCTTTGTGGAATCTTCCATAGATGTATTTGTTGTCGTTAGGTGGCATGTTTCCGTCAGGGTCCTTTAGATAGACCAATTCCGCTGTTGTGTTGTATTCCACCCTGTTTATGAACCAGTAGTCTGTGGCGGATGTGTTCTTTGACAACACGACGAAGTTCCCTGCATCGATGGCAGAGGAGTTTCCCGTTCCGAATGGATTGTTTAGCGGATAGGTTGCGTTGAACCATACGTGGGTTATGTTCGCCGACCCGACGTTCTCTATCTGTATCCCGAAGTATCCAGATGCTTCATGTGTGCTGTTTGCCTCTGTGCCTGGTGCAATCGCACCCCATGAGAAGGCGGCAGGTGTTATGTCAACCATCACGTTGTGTGATATGTTGACTGTGATGGTTGCGGATTCGCTGTCGTTGTTTGATAGATTTCCACCCAACTGAGCGCTTGCGGCGCCCATGATAATATACAATAAAAGCAATAATAGTCCGTATTTTACTCTACCTATCATTCACATCACCCATACTAATTCAGCCAATATAGATCCATCTCAATATATTTACTATAATCTTATACAAACATACTCCTATAAAAACATATCGAGATGTTCTTATATTTTTATATGCTAAAGATATATAAATACTTATCGGTTTTTGGTTTAGAATGAAGCCAAAAAACATCATCCACGAGTTGGCGATAATATATCTGCTAATCAATAGCGTCTCCGCCGTCTCGGTAGGAACAGCCCCCGGCGTCTACGACCTGGGGGAGCTGGACGCCGGGACAAATGTAGCGTTCAGGTTCTATCTGATGACGAACGCACAGAATGATATGTTAGTTACCTTGAGTTACATTCCAGTCCACCAAGACATGTACTATCAAGCAGTGACCTCAGGCTACAGGTTCATTCCAAAGGAGGCGTCCCAGGAGGATATCACTTCATGGGTCGAAATACCCCGGAACCCACTCCTGCTGTCGCCTGAGAGGGTGCAGGTCGTATACCTACAGGGCGGAGGCGTTGTCAGAGCAAACGAAGAAGCGGACATTGTCTTACACATACCAGAAAACGCTGACCCAGGATACCACGCCGGTTCGATAAGCCTGAGCCCTCAGGTTGCCTCGGGGGGACGCGGCACCGGAGTAATGACCATCGCAGTGACGAGATTTATCTTCGTTTTCAGGATCGCGGGGGAGGCTAAGAGGGACGGGGAGATAATGACGATACTGGGGGAACGCCTAGAGGAGAAGAAGGCGAAAATAGACGTCTTATTCAAAAACACGGGAACATGCACACTCAGTGCGAGGGTTACTGAACTAAAACTATATGACAAATTCGGGGAACATGTAGCAACCCTGCAGTCAGGTATAAAGATTGTGCGCCCGGCCATTATAGAATCACTAACTGCTTACTGGCAGGGGGAGGCAGTGAAGCCTGGGACGTACAGGGTAGAAGCGAAGGTAGACTACATAACAGGCTACAAGACCGCAGAGGCTACAGTGGAGATACCTACGACAATAAAGGTAAAGCCGAAGAAGCCGACGATTCCTCTACCCGAGGTCTCGGTTTGCGGCTACCTGCCATACCTGCTTATGGTGCTCATAATAGCGGCATTACTCATCTACTGGCTTGACTGGCGGCGAAAGGAAACGGCCTTGTTGATAATTGCCGCCTTATTCCTTATAGCGATAGCTTTCTATGTTCTCACCTGTGTGATATCCCTATCCTTAGGTTTTTCATGGCTTGACATACTCTTGGTAATTATAATAATCGCGCTAATAATCTACTGGAGGTTGTCCTAGAATGGAAAAGAAGATTATAGTGGTTGCAGGTATTCTTTCTTTTATCTTTCTGGCTATGGTTGGTTTTATGGGTTTCTTGATAACAGACAACACACCGACGGGTTTCATGCTATCAGGAAAGACAGCAGAACCCGAAGAATATGTTCAGAGGATCACGAGAGAGGGTGATGAGAGCCTTTTCTTCGATAAGATAATCGATAGAATCCCTGCCAGGGTTAGTGTAGTGCATCCCAGGACTGAGAATAATACAATAAAGGTGGGGGTTTCAGCAGACACTAACGAGCTGAATTTCGGCGTAGTTATACAGAACATGTCTGTGAGAAAGTTCCTGAATATAGCCAGCGATGATGCTTCAACGGTTAAGATATGTATTGTCTCATATGGCAACATAAGTTCGTTCATAAGAGCGGAGCAAGTCGATTTTATCATGGAAAAAGGCGATTCAACGGAGGTCATGCTTGAATTTAACGGGGATCTTGTTGGAAATTACACCGGCGAGGTGGATGTGGTAACAAAGAAACCAAAATATGGTTTCCTTGAGTCATTGTTACCGTTCGTTGCATGTTAGTAGAAAATGAATAAACGGATTATAGCAGTCGCTTTTTTGTTACTTGTGCCGTCAGCTGTTGCGATAATAGAAGTCCAGGTTTATGTATCGGGTCTTATAGACGGCAGAATTCCCCACTCAGAAATCCCAGAAGTTGTGAACGACACACCGCAAAGCTTTCTTGTTGTTTGGGAGAATACCGGTTCAGTGGGCTGCGGTTTTAGATTGAGGGCTGACATCTACGAGGTCTTGAATGACACAAGAAGGCAGGTCTATACTTCATGGGGTGAGGAAAAGCCTATAGAACCTGGGGGTACAGGCAATCTTGCAGCATACTGGTATCCTGGCAGGTCAGGAAATTTTACTGTGAGAACGTTCCTGTACTTCTGCAATTCCATAAAGGATGGTCCGGCTGCGAATTTTTCTGTATATAGGTCCAATAGGACCGGGTCGAGGATCCCGGCAGAGATAACAACAGAAGCAACTGAGGACTATGTGGAATTCAGGTTTGATCCGAAGGAGGACATCAACTCCATTCTAATAGTGCCGAGGGACTACCCGACAGGCTGGGTCTTCGAGTCGAAGAGTTTAGAGAGTATCAAGAAGGGCGAGGAGAACACTGTGAGGTTGGGATATGAGGCGAGCATATGGAAGGAGAGGAACATCACATTTGACATAGTATCCGCCGATGGTAGATTCTATCAATCGAGCAAGGTTTCGTTGATGAAGAAGGAAGAGTTCCCGATTTATCAGGCAATCATTATGTTTTTAGTCATAGTAATCTTAATACTCTCTGTACAGCTTCTAAGATACAGAAGAGAGGGTTGCAAGGGAGATGAAAAAGGAATTCCAGAAAAATAAGTCGGCGGAAGATCCCACCAAGGCCGTGGCCAGGGAGGTTCTCCGCAGTCCTCATATGAAGGAATTTCCCCATACCCCGCCTGTGAAGCATTTCAATAGACCCCTGCCTATGGAGGAGGTTCCACAAGACAGGGTGCCTACGGGAATCCCAGGGCTTGATGAGCTCCTAAGGGGTGGTTTTCCCAAGAAATCCGCCATCCTAGTTACAGGGATACCGGGCTGCGCTAAGACCACTTTTGCTTTGCAGTATATCCTAAATGGTGCAGTAAAGTACGGCGATCGTGGGGTCTTTATTACGGTGGAGCAGGATGTTGAGCAGCTTCACCGCCAGTTTCAGACATTTGGTTACGACATAATGAAGCTTCAGAGGGAGGGGAAGCTGGCGGTCTTCTGTCTGGAGGTAAAGCCAGAGTTCGGCGAGGACTTCATGATGAAGATAACCTCCAAGGAATTCAGGGATGCAATTAGTGAATTCGGGGCAAATCGGCTGGCAATTGATCCACTGAATCTTGTTTTGCAGTTCAGTGCGGATTACGGCGGAGAACGTAGGGGCATACAGCGGTTGATCTCAACCTATAAGAAACTGGGTTGTACGACTATTTTCACGCATGAGAGGGCGGTGGGGGGGCCGGATCCCATATTCGGTGTACAGGACTTTATCGTTGATGGGATAATATATCTGCAGCTTGTGAAGATCCGGGGCGCCATAGGTGAGAGGGAGACCCTTTTTGAGAGAAGGCTTAGCATACTAAAGATGCGTGAGACAGATCACGGTCAGGGGATGTACCGCTTTGAGATTGAGAAGGATGGGATCCACCTATATCATGGAGTCTTTCTCAGGACGTAAAGGCCCTGCATGGTTTTAGTATAAAAACACGCAAATATATTAATATATAAATATAATATTATACTATTGACCATGTCAATAATAGGTGTGGTTTCTGGCAAGGGAGGGGTTGGTAAAACAACATTTTCAATAAACTTGGCTGCGGCGCTGAAGGAATTCGGGCAAGAAAGCGTCATAGTCGACGTAGACCTGAACAACCCCAACATAGCCCTCCATCTTGGGATACCAAACATGCACTTAACCCTGCAGGAGGTCCTCTCAGAGGAGGTGAAAGTCCATCATAGTATATTCCACCACCCCGTCGGCTTGAAGGTTATTCCCTCCTCGCTTTCTATGTCGAATGCCACCGCTGATCTATCCAATCTGAGAAAATATCTCACGCAGTTGGAGGGGATAGTGATCCTTGATTCCCCTCCAGGCTTGAACGAGAACGTTATCTCTGTTTTGGACGCATCAGATTCAGTCATAGTCGTAACCAACCCTGAGATATCTGCTGTCACCGATGCCTTGAAGGTAATCAAGCTTGCTAAGGATCTGAGGAAAGACAACATAGGCGTTGTCATAAACAGGGTCAGAAATGATGTCTATGAGTTAAACTCCGATGAAATAGAGCTAATGTGTGAAACACCCATAGTAAGCAGGATATCAGAGGACTCGAACATAAGGAAGGCATCATTCGAGAACGTTCCCGTTGTTCTAAGAAACCCTTATTCGCTGTCTACGGTGGATTTCATGTATCTTGCGGCCAGACTGCTCAGGAAGGAGTATGAGCCCCCCAACTTTTTAGCCCTGCGGAGGCTCCTAAGCTTCAGAGGTTAAATATAATGAAATGCAAGAGATCAACCTCAAATTTTTTTTTAGTCCTAGCCTTGCTCTCCCTGATTGGCAACGCATCTTCTCAGACACTTGAGGTAACTGATGTAAACGTCAATCCCTCCGTTGTCTGGCTGAATGAAAATCCCAGAATTACCGTTTCAGCGAAGTGTAGATACAACAACTCAGTGATACAGGCAGACGATGCTCTCGTTGAAATCAAATCCCCCGCTGGTTTGACGACGACAGAAAACCTCGCCTACTCCGGTGGGACATACTCTAACGCATTCTTGTTATATGGCTTCTCTGAGATAGGCACATACACAGCTTCTGTGACCTGTGATTACAACAGTTTAACTGACACAAAGAAAAAGACCTTCACAGTGCGTGAAATGGAGTTGTCCATAATCAAGGAGGGGAGTGAGATAAAAGCCTATATGGGGGAGGTTATTGAGGTCAGGATAGATTTCAGGGTGGATGGAAAGCAGGTCTCGCTGGCGAGGGATGACTACAAGATAGTCGTCGGCGATGTTGAGGCTGAGCCGATATCTGTCATCGGGACAACAGGCTATCAGACGATAAGCGTAGACCTATGCCCCGAAGACGACATAGAGGATTGCATGGATGATCTACCAGAGGGCCTGTATGACCTGGAGATTACAGCATACTATTCAACTGGCCAGAGCGTGGCAGATAAGGTGAAAAATTACGTCCGCGTGAAGCCCCCAATAAAACTAGATTTCTCAAAGGTGAGGGTTGAGTGCGTTGTCGGACAACTCTGTAGTCCCTCAATAACCTTCGGCGTAACCATGACGTCGGGTGACGTGTCAGAACTCTCGGAGGATGACGTATCCGTGAGGATTTTAGGCAACAGGGTCTTCGAAAGCGTTTACGTGGAGGACCTTCAATGTGATAAGCAAGCTGGTTCATGCACTGTGAAATTGAACATACCCTCAAACCTGCAGCCAGGATCATATGACTTGTTCTTGTCCGTGGAGAAAAAATTCGGCGACAACTCCTATACGATTGAGGAACCCATCGATTTGAAGGTCGTTCTACAGTTTTCTGGTTATATGAAGGATGCTGCAGGTGAGGTAGTAAGCTCAGTAATAACGCTGACTAATTCAGGTACTGGACAGGTGGTCTCAGGGAGCACTGATTACTCTGGCAGATACTCCCTTGACGTGCTCCCAGGGGTGTATGTGATGGAGGCTAGATTCGGTGGCGCAATTATCAGATTCAATAACGTCTCTTTTTCAAGTGATGACTTCCTCCTTGGGATTTCAGGAAACCTCCTAAGGTATGATGAGGGGCATCTGCATTCTGGAAGCCCCTCGGGTGTTAGGATCGTGAAGGTCTTAGCAGTCGAGCTAGCATTACCTTTTTACTCAGCATGGTTCTTTGTTCCATACAATAGTGCCCTCGTTAGTGGGGATGAAAACAACTTGAGGGTGTATAAGTGCGCTAACTGGAACTTTGAGAAGGGTTTCTGCAACGGAGAATGGAAGCAGATAGCGGCGGAAGTTCATCCTATACGTAATGCCGTGGAGTTCTACGCGGATTCAACATCGGCCTTCATAGTGGGAGAGCAGAGGGCACTGTATCTGCAAAGCATCGAATTGCAAACTCAGAGGGTCTTCATAGGGGAGAATATAGTAGTTGATGGGAAGGTCTGGGATAGCGATGGTAATCCTGTCGAGGGAGCCCAGATAAGGCTTTCGTTCCCAGAATTTGGCATCACTTCATCGGCAACATCAACTACGGGAGGGTTCTTCAGGGCGACCATAACAGCCCCTTACACTAGCGGCTATCCTTCCCTATTGATAGAGGCCTCGAAGGAAACATATATATCTTCTAACGTGACAACGACCGTTGGCGTGGATATGAAAAAAGAGGTCAGTGTGTTTGGTGTCCCCGAGAGTGTTGAGATAAAGCTTGGTGAGCCGAAGAGCCTGAGATTCAAGATCTTCAATTCGGGTCAAATCAATCTGACGGATACGATACTCCTCCGCGTGAATGGGATACCCCAGGGGTGGTATAGGCTTTCAGACGTCAAGATTGATTCCCTTGAAGTAAGCGAGCAGAAGGAGATTGAAATGACGATGGAAGTAACACCAGAGTTGTGTGGTGCTGACTGCGGTCAATTCTATCTGACAAAGATTGAGGCCACCTCGGAGGAAGTAAGCGATGTTGCGAGTTTTACATTGGTAATAGCTTCATCGAAAAATCAGACCACTTCAGCACCTGATAAGGATTCTGGTGGGCTTATAAAGCTGCCTGACATAACTGGTTTCAGTATTTCTGTGCCGAAGTTATCGAACTCTTATCTTCCATTGAGCTTTATAGTGATCCTCCTTATTCTTATCGTAAACAAGAAGAAGTCTTTCGATATCCAGCTAAGGAAAAGAAGGCCTGGGAGGAAGGAGAAGGGCGCACCGAAGCTCAGGGATTCTGTCATGGCGTCGCTGAATAAGATCAAGAAGCAGATATAATCTTTCACTTGCATAACTTAAGAGAGAATGGAAATCTGGAAGATTTGGGGGTGGATTTTTCCATGCCTTATGCTCTATCTACTCTGTGGTATTGCGTCAGCCCAGAGTCTGGCTGTCACGGATCTAACTGTGACGCCTTCAGAGATATGGTTGAACAGGAATCCTAATATGATAACGATCTCTGCTAAATGTGAGTTCGGCAGTTTTATTGCAAATGATGCGGACATGTGGGCTGAAATATCCTTCCCTGGTGGGGGTGGGATGTCTACGGTGCCCCTGATTACTGGGATTTATGAATACCAGCTTTATTCCTCATTCCCTAACACAGGCACCTACACTGTGAGAGTGAATTGTGGATACAATGGTCATAGTGCGTCTGCCTATCGTTCGTTTACCGCTCATAGATTGGATCTATCGATGGACTATAACAAGGAGATAGACACCTATCTTGGGGACGATCTTATGCTGAATGTCAAGTTCATGGCCGACGGCAGCCTTATGACCCCCAAGAAGGACACCTTCATGATCTATCTGGGCGTCGATGATAGGTGGGAGCGCTTGGAGCAGACAGAAGACCCTATGCTGAGCGGCGGCTACCAGCAGGTGAGGGTTAAAATACCGCTGTATTCTGACAGGGTAGGTAAGGGCTTATATGATCTGAGGGTTGAAGCCAGGTACTCAGATGATGAGCGTTTAACGTTAGCTAAGAGAAAGTTTATCTGGGTTAATGACCCTATCCAGGTCTATATGAAGGATAGCGAAATCTTTCATGTACGCGGTTCTTCGAACAGCGTTAACCTGTCTGCTAAGGTAGTTTTTAAGGCAGGGGACCTCTGGGACATCGGGGCGGAAAATTCTGAGATAGTGATCTTTGATGAAGACACATCAAGGAATGTTCTGGTGAAGAGCATATACTGCAACAGGGTGACGGAGGAGTGTGTTTTCTCATTTGATGTGCCCTCTCTTGCTCCTGGTTCATACAACCTAGCACTGACGTTGGCCTATCCCAGCCTCACAAACTACAGGTACAAATCCACCGCATCCATACCGATGAAGGAGGCATTAGAACTTTCCGGAGAGATAAAAGACGCCAAGAAAAATGTTATAGTCACTACGATAGTTGTTGAGAGCATCGACCGAGGAGAGATAGAGGAAGTGAAAACGTCGTCTAATGGCAGTTACTCGATAAACCTGCTTCCAGGCAATTACAATTTCATATTCAGGTTTTCTGGTGGGGTGACCATAAAGGTGTCAAACGTCTCCGTCTCTAACCTCGACTTGATCTCCCTTCCAGGGAATCTACTGAGGTATGATCAAGGGCACATGGAATCCGATGTACCTGATGGTATCAAGATGCTGAGGATAGTGGTCTTAGAGTTGGTGTTCCCTTTCACGGATATATGGGTATACGTGCCATACGATAGCTCTAAGATAGCTGGAGATGAGAAAAAACTTAAAGTGTACACGTGTGATAGGTGGAATTTTGAACGCAGCCTGTGCACTGGCACCTGGGTTGAGGTGGAGAACACCTTGATATACACGATAAAGGACGCCATCGAATTTAACACAACCTACTATGGTGCTTTTCTCCTGGGGGAAAGCGATCGGCTGAGTTTCTCGCAATTCAAGGTACTTGATGATGAAGTATACATGGCCGAGTCGGTGATTGTGGAAGGTACTGTGGTGAACAGTAAGGGGGAGCCCGTCCAAGGTGCCACGATCAACGCATCCTTTCTCGGTTATGGGGAATATTTCACAACGAAAACCAGCAGTGATGGTGAATTCAGGGTAAGTGCGGGTGCTCCGCATTTTGAGGGTGATGTTGAGCTTCTGTTGAAAGCTGGGAAGGATCTCTTCATCGGCGCGAACAAAACCCATATAATCAGCGTGGGCAGAAAGAAGGACATCAGCATATTACAGGTTCCAGACATAGTAGACATATCCCTTGATGAAGTCACCGACTTAGAGTTCAGCCTCTTCAATTCAGGTCAGATAGATCTTGACGACACAATCTACCTCCACATAGTCGGCATATCATCTGAGTGGTATGAGTTGCTGCCTAATTACGTTGATGGTTTGAATGTGAACGAGGAAAAGCCCTTCATCCTGAGAATCAAGCTGACCTCTGAGTTATGCGGTGGAAAATGCAATAAGTTCTATCTGGTGAATCTTGAGGCAAAGTCGAGCGATATAAGCGAAGTAGCAAGCTTCACCATCAAGGTGCCAGACATTCCCGTCAATGAGACAGAGTACTATGAAGAAGGAGAGAAAGAGGAAACCTCCAAGGGGGTTGGTATCACTGGTTTTACCATATCCCTGCCCTCAATATCAAGCCCCTACATATTCTTGACAATAATCGTCGTTCTGTTGTTACTTATAGTCAACAAGAAGAAGACGGGGAAACTGCATAAGTCATTCGGCAAACACGGCAAAAAAGGGCATGCGTTAAGGAGCTCTATAATGTCTTCATTCCATAGGATAAGAAAAGAGACCTAACCAAATAATGAAGCGAGCCCGGAGGCGGCATCTTCCTCAGAACTCTTCTCCTCCTTCTCTGTCTTTTTTTCCTTCTCTTCTTTGGTTTTCTCCTCAGCCTGAGAGGATGATGCGGCAGCCTTAAGATCCTCTCCTACAGCATCAGGGACCTTGGATGCTAGAGACAGCATATCACCGTATGCTTTCGACAGCAAAAGCTTTATTGTTTCTTTGTTGAATATCTCAGCATTAACCGCCAGATTGAGAGCTTTCCTGGAGGCGTCTATGAGAAGATAGCCGATTGTTTCTTGGTTGTATACCCCTAAATTAAGTGCAAGATTCAGTGCGTTGACATAAGCAGTCTGTAAATCCGTCATCACCTGTTTTTCGTCTATTGCTAGAACATCCGGTGTATAGATCAGTCCGTCCTCGTACGCGGCGTTCAGTTTTAGGCCGATCTCCATGGGCTCGATACCCAGTCGTGTGAGAATCATAGCGAGTTCGGGTGATATCCTCTCACCCTCCTTAACGACCAATGAATCCTCTGTTATGGAGATCTTGCCCGCCTTTATCTGAGCCTTAATGCCGGCTTTCTGGATGTCTCCGATGATTGGTCCGGCAGGGAGTGATGTCTCACCGGCAGGCACAACAATATCCTTCGGTGCTTTGTTCCCACCTTTTGCAGGCGAGGATATCCTATTTTCTTTCAGGATTTTGTTTAATTTGAATGGGTCGAGATCCGTCAGAACCAGACCTATGGATCCCCTGATGTGAGAATCAAGGCCCTTGATTTCAGCGTTCTCAAAGGACCTCTTTATGAGGTTGATTCGGCTCACCCTAACCTCTGCTTTCCCTGCCAGTTTTTTCCTCATCAGTTGGAACTGCCTTGATGGGATTCCGTTGATGTCAACTAAACCCACAACCTTTGAGTTGCTTATCCTCTTTGTTAACTTTTCTATTTCCTTTAGTTTCCACGCGGCTACCATTTTTAAGCATCAAGTCTGATCGGAGCACCCATCGTTGTCTTGAAGTAGATGGATTTGATTCTATCCTCAGGTATCTGTTTCTCGATACCAGATACCACTGCGATAACGTTCTCTGCCAGATCCGCCGGGCTCATGTCTTCAGTTCCCACCGGCACGTTCACCGTAGGATTCTTTTTAGATCTGATTTTGATAGTATCCCTCAGCTTCTTGGTTATGGCTTCCAAGTCAGCGTTTGGGGGAACCGGTTGAGGCATCTTTCCTTTCGGGCCTAACACGATGCCCCAGCTTTTTCCGATGACTGGCATAAGGTCGGGTTGGGCGATGAATGAATAACAGTTATCTGCGAATTTCCTCATCTTCCTCCTGTTTTTGGAATAATCTTCCAGTTCCTCTCTGCTTAGAACATACTTGGAGACCTTTTTCGCTCGGAGGTTCATGTCGCCGTCAGCGAATACTCCTATGTTCACCTCCTTGTTCCTGCCCTTAGGCAAAAGCACTGATAGATTAAGTTTGTTTTCAGGGTTCTCCATGTTTATTTCTTTGAAGTTGACGCTGATCTCTGCAGATTGCTTGAATTTTCTCTCCGTTATCTGCTTGATCGCTTCCTGAATACGCTTTTCAGTCTCTTTTTTATCCATCATGTTCCTCCTACCTTACCTAGATTAGGGGTAGTATACAGAAGCGGAATATTCTATCTATTTGGAATTAATACTTAAAAGTCAGGTCAACCGTTCCTCATAGGCTCCATTATTTATCTCCTTAGTCATCTCTTTCGCGCTTTTACCTTCTATTGTCACACCTAGGGTCTTGCAGGTTCCTATGACCTCTTTCACAGCCCCCTTGAGGTCGTTGGCTATAAGTGAGGGTTTCTTCATATTTGCGATCTTCAGTAGTTGGTCAAAGCTAAGGTTTCCAACAATAGAGCCATCCTTTGTACCTGTATCTAAGCCGATCTCTTTTTTGATTAGTGCGGATGTTGGAGGTGTTCCAACCTGTATCTCATACTTCTTCGTTTCAGGGTCGACGACTACTTTGACAGGAATCTTCATCCCAGCAAAACCGGAGGTTTTCTCATTTATTGCTGCTACAACTTCGTTTATGTTTAACCCTAGTGGGCCTATCTTTGGACCCAACGGCGGGCCACCGGTAGCCTTCCCGCCTTCCACTAGAATCTCTATAGTCTCCTTTTTCATTCTTCAGTTTCTCCCTCTTTTTTAAGGATCTTGATGTCGTCTCCCTTCACAACCACTGGAATGGGTACTGCAGCCTCTATCAGCTCCACAGTGATCTCATCTTTGTCTTTATCGACCCTCGCAACCCTTGCTTTTTCTTTCTTGAAGGGCCCGGCTATTAATTCTACAAGATCGCCCTTATTTACTTCTTGCACTACAGGTGTTGGCATAAGGGTTTTTTCGAGTTCCTCAATCGATATCGTCCCAGGGACGTCTTTTTTCTGCAGCAAACCGCGCGTCTTCGGTGTTTCCCTGGCGATGTCCTCAACCGTTCCAGGGTTGTCGGCTTCCACTAGAACGTAGCCCTTTAAACCGGTCGTATAGAGTACTGAATAGATTTTTTCTCCCTCCTCCACTTTGCCCTTTTTCTTCCGACTGGCTACTTCTTGGTATATGAGCCTTGCAACTACGTTTTCCTGTCCTGCGGTTGCCCTTACGGCGTAGATTCTTGGATCCATTATAACCTGAAATGAATAAGTGTTGGCAGTCTATGCCCCCTGGAATACCTCAGAAATGAGAAGAATGATGAAACCAAGCAAACCAATTGCCAGCATCCCTAAACCCGTTATCTTCATGGTTTCGTTGAATTCCGCTTTCTTCGGTTTCCTGCTTAGTCTCAGAATCCTCCTAGTCTCACTGTAGGCTTTAACGATTTTTCCCTCTAAGCCCATTTTCACTTAACCACTAAATCTCCCTTAAGCCGATATCCATCCGCTCCTCTCTTCTGCCTGCTTCAACCCTCTCCTCTAGCTCCTCCTCAAAGGCGGGTGTCTTCACCCCGGAGAGGATGAGTAATGTCTTAATAACATTCCTGTCGAGGGTTTCATCTATCTGCGCACCCCAGATAATCTGTGCCTCTGGGTCTATGCTCTCTGAGACAATCCTTACAATCTCTTCCGCCTCTTTTAGTGTCATGTCCCTGCTTCCTATGATGTTTATAAGTGCCCCAGTAGCACTGCTCACATCGGTGTCTAGTAGAGGTGAACTTAGGGCTTTTTCGACGGATTCCTGGGCTCGTTCGTCCATGCTAGTATCCCTCGTAGATGATCCGAGGCCTATCATGGCAGTGCCGCCTTCCTTCATTATGGCTCTTACGTCAGCAAAGTCTAGGTTGACAAGACCAGGCTTCGTGACCAGCTCCGTTATACCCTTCACTGCGTTCGACAATAGCTCATCAGCCACCTTAAACGCATCATTTAATGGCAGATTCGGCGCAACGTCCAGTAACCTGTCGTTTGGTATCACTATGACGGTGTCGGCGAACTTCCTGAGCTTCTTTAGACCGGTGAGGGCATTTTTTGCCCTCAACCTACCCTCCATCTTAAAGGGGAGTGTTACTATGCCCAGTGTTAAAGCATTTATGTCTTTCGCAACTTCTGCTATAACTGGAGCTGAACCAGTCCCGGTTCCTCCACCCAGACCGCATGTTATGAAGACCATGTCTGCGTCAGTCAAGACTTCCGCGAGCTTTTTTATGTCGGCGTCTGCACACTGTTCCCCTATTTCGGGATCGTTCCCTGCGCCGATTCCCCCCGTTATAGCAGCTCCTATCAGCACCTTCGTCATGGCTTTCGTGTATAACAGGTCGAGGGCGTCAGTATTTACTGCTATGACGTCGCCGCCTTCGATGCCCATATCTACCAGCCTGTTGATCGTGTTCCCACCTGCGCCGCCTGCTCCAACAATCTTTATCGAGGTCTTTATCTCATCTACAATACGCCTTAATTCTTCGTCAGTGTCGGTACCTAAAGAGACTTTTATCTCAGTTGGCCTCTTTTCTATTTTAATCTTCTCCCTTATTTTTGCTTGTGTGATTGCGTCTTGAACAATAGCCTCCATCCAAACCACCTTTTATGCGATGCTACTCCATCAGATATAAATAAATAATAAATTATATTGGAAGTCATACTATAAAAAGACAGTAAGGTAAATGAAATCTATAATAAAACCCGACTCAAAAGCACTTCTCAGCACACTGAGTCAATCTATGAAGGTTCTCCTTAACCCTCTCCTCGATATACTTTATTGCTTTATCGTTTCTCTCAGGCTTGAACAGGTGCCTGAATCTTCCTTGGGCCTTCAAGTAGTCTTCAACGGGTTTCAGCCTTGAAGCATCCTTCGGCATGTTGATGCTATGCCTGCCGTCTACTATCTCATATAATGGAAAAACCCCGGTTTCCACTGCAAGCTTCGCTATCTCTACGCTCTTCTCAGTAGGCGTCCTCCATCCTGTAGGGCATGTGGCTAGTATGTTGACGAATGTCGGTCCTTTTGTTTCGATGGCCTTCTTTATCTTCTTATAGGCATCGGTCGGGTAGCCTATGGAGGCGGTCGCAACATAGGGTGATCCATGGTACGCCAGAACGTGCACCAAGTCTTTCTTCCAAACCTCCTTCCCAATGCTCTTCTTGCCTGCAGGTGATGTGGTGGTTGCTGCACCATAGGGCGTGGAACCGCTCCGTTGTATTCCAGTATTCATGTAAGCCTCGTTGTCGTAGCATATGTAAGCGAAATTATGGCCGCGTTCGAAGGCCCCGGAGAGGTGCCCGAAACCTATGTCATAGGTTGAGCCATCCCCCCCGAACGCGACAACGTTTACGTCCTCCCTGCCTTTAACCTTCAGTGCAGCGCATATACCTGATGCAATCGATGCAGGATTCTCGAAGGCTCCATGGACCCATGGAAGCTTCCATGCGGTCTCAGGGTAGGGTGTGGATATGACCTCCATGCAACCGGTCGGCTCCACTAGGATGCTGTTTCTCCCGGCAGCCTTCGTAATCAATCTTAAGGCTATGGCTGCCCCGCATCCCGCGCATGCCCGATGCCCGTATGAGAAGTATTCCTCCTCAGGTAAGCCCAATATAGCCATTCTAAACTAAAACACCCACTCCTGTTTCTCTCCCTTATCCCCCTTGGTCATGCTATAGATCTTCCTTATTCGATCGAATGTGACATCCCGACCCCCCAATCCTATGATGAAGTTCCTAAGTCCGGGTTTTTCTTTTTCGTCATAAAATATCGAAGAGATTTCGCAGTACATTGGTCCGTCCCCTCCCGGGGACACGGCCTTCTCCAAGACAGCGACCTTCTTTATTCCTTTTAAGGCCTTCTTTATCGTCTCCCTTGGGAATGGCCTGTATGTTATCAGCTTTAACAGCCCCACCTTCTCACCTTTCTCCCTTAGTTTATCTACTACGACCTTTATCGTCCCGCAGACGGAGCCCATCGCAATTAACACAATGTCAGCACCCTCCATCCTGTATTCTTCCACGTGAAGGTATTCCTCAGGCCTCGAATCCTTGATCTGCACAGGGAAGGATTCATTGAATTCCTTGTAGACCTGCTCTATCACCTTAATGGAGTTCTCTATCGCGTCGACCTGCGATTTCCGGAGCTCCATGTACTCTGATGGGAAGCCTATAGGCCCAAGAGTGAGGGGCTGCTCTGGGTCCAGGATCGCATGATATGGAACATAGTCTGGGAGAAACTCATCCACCTTCTTCTGTGATGGTATGTCGACCGGCTCATAGACATGCGACAACGTGAACCCATCCAAGCACACCATCGAGGGCGTCAACACCCTATGGTCTTCGGAGATCTTGAACTGCATCAGAGTTAGGTCGTAACATTCCTGTGATGTCTCAGCGTACATCTGAATCCATCCAACATCTCTTGCGGATATGCTATCCTGTTGGTCGTTCCAGATGTTTATCGGAGCCGACAACGCCCTGTTAACTACCGTCATACACACTGGAAGCCTCATCCCAGAGACTATGAAGAGGACCTCGTTCATTAACGCCAATCCCTGAGAGCATGTTGCAGTATAGGATCTCACACCAGTAGCCGAGGCTCCGAGGCAGGCCGATATGGCGCCGAACTCCGACTCCACGCGAATGTATTCTGCCTCAGTCTCGCCGTCTGCCACGAATTCAGATAGTTTCTCTACTATGTGAGTCTGAGGCGTTATCGGGTAGGCCGCGATCACTGCTGGCTTCGCCATCTTAACGGCTTCTGCAATGGCGTGAGACGCCTCCATAATCTTTTTCGTCATCTTGTATCTACTTTTCCTCTATGATCATGGTTATAGACTTCTTGGGGCATTCGTTGGCGCAGATCCCGCACCCCTTACAGTAGTCTAGGTTTATCTCGAATTTCCCGTCCGGTCTCTTCTTTATCGCCCCCTCAGGGCAGAGGCTCCAGCATATCCCGCAGCCTACACATTTCTCATAGTCTATGACGGGCCTCTTTGATCTCCAAGCGCCTGTCTTGGTTTTTTCCGTGGAGCCCTTGCTTTCAAGGACTGCGCCGATGGTTACCTCCTTGTCATTGACCTTCAGCTTTATTTTTTCGAAGTCTATCATCTTTCCCCTTCAATGAGCTTATCGTATGTTCTCTCCACTAGCTCCACGTTTTTTTCAGCAAGGTTTTGGGGGAAGTTCTCCCGGACGGCCTCACACAGTGATTCCTTTCGAACCTCCCCGGTGAAGGCAGCGAACGCCCCAAGTATGGAAGTATTAACTATGTCCAAACCCAGGATCTCAAACGCGAGAGAGGTCGCGTCAACCGTTGAAACCTCAGCACCCCCTATGTTGAATTCTTCCGGCTTTTTTTCGGTGTTGATGATAACCTGTCCACCCTTAGCAAGCCCGTCCGTCACGTTGACTAAGTCAAAGAGCGTGGAATCTAATACGACTAATATGTCCGGCTCATAGACGGCGTTCTTTCTCCTGATGAATCTGTCGGAAATCCTGGTGAAGGCCTCAACGGGCGCACCCCTCCTCTCTACGCCGAATTTCGGGAACGCCTGCGAGAACCGGCCGTCCTTGAATGCGGCTATTGCAAGTAGTGTGGCGGCGGTTACCGCACCCTGCCCCCCTCGTCCATGAAACCTTATCTCCTTCATCGTGTGTTATTGTTTTGGATTGAGTGCAAAAATATTGTCATTATTTTTCATTATAAATGATATATTATTAATTAAAACTCATTATATAAACCACGCGATAAAAATGAAGGGAAAGGTTGTGAACTATAGAGGCGGTCAGAGGACGCAGAAAGCGAACCAGATGATTATAGCGCCAGAGAAATCCTCAAACAAGGAAGACGCTGGGAAACTCTTAGGCAAAAAGATTGAGTGGACGACACCCAGCGGGAAAAAGATCACCGGAGAGGTGACGAGGGTCCACGGCAGAAAAGGCTACGTTGTCGCAAGATTCGAGAAAGGCCTACCCGGGCAGGCAATCAGCACCGAAGTCGACATAGAAACCTGATCCGGTCATTTTTAACCCATGCCGCCGTAGCTAAACTGCCGCCGGCAGTTTACACCAGCGTGTGGCATGTGCTGTCGCTTAGCCACACTTAAATCACAATCAACATATGCCGCCGTAGCTCAGCTTGGGAGAGCACTCGGCTGAAGACCGAGGTGTCGAGGGTTCAAATCCCTCTGGCGGCATAGCCCTTTTCTTTAGCCAAAGAAAAGTGCTATCATCCCAAAAGAAACTTCTTTTCCGTGCACGCTTTTCTTTAGAAAAGGGTGCTTGCATAATCCCTCTGGCGGCATAGCCCTTTCTTTTTAGAAAAAAGAAAGTTCTATCAGCAAGATCTATGGGTCTTGTCTGAGTCGAGACCGGAGGTCTCGCTCATCATCCCAAAGAAAAAAGGAATTCGTTTCGCGAATTCTTATGGATTGATGTGCAGAATATAAGATTCTAACATGTGTTGGATGATATTCTGCCGCATAGGTTCTATGGGTGGGTTATTACAAAGTCGGCAGAATACAGCAA
>JAFGDV010000004.1 GCA_016931955.1 Candidatus Altarchaeota archaeon
TGATGGATGTTTTTGTCTTTCTTTGGGGTGAAGCACTTTCTTTTCTAAAGAAAGGGCTCGTGGGTAACAGGTTGCATGCTCATAAGGCTATCTTGTTGAGGTTGTTGGGGTGAAGAAGACTGGTTTAACCTCTTTTGACGTGTATTTTCTCGTGAGGGAGTTGGGTGGTTTGCTCCGCTCTGGGAGGGTTGATAAGGTCTATCAGATCTCTGAGAGGGAGCTTAAGGTAAGGTTGCGGATTCCGGTGGAGGGTTCTTCTGAGCTTGTCGTCGCGCCAAACTATCTGTGTCTTAGTAGGTATCCTAGGGACGTGCCTGAGCAGCCGTCGTCTTTTGCGATGCAGTTGAGGAAACATTTGAGGGGTTCCTTGGTAAGGGAAGTCAGACAGCATGGGTTCGACAGGATAGTGGAGTTTATATTGGAGAGGGGTGATGTATCCTATACTCTGGTGGTTGAATTATTCAGCAAAGGCAATGTCATACTCTGTGATGCTGGGTGGAAGATTCTGGGTCTGCTTGAATGGCAGAAGTGGAGGGATAGGCGTCTTGCAGTCGGGCAGAGATATGAGCACCCCCCAGCCGGAAGGAATCCTCTTGAGGTTGATCTGGCAGCCTTCCTTGATGTATTAGGGAGCTCAGAGAAGATTGTTGTTTCAACACTTGCAACAGACGTTGGCTTAGGGGGCTTGTATGCGGAGGAGGTCTGCCTCAGGTCGGGTGTGGGCAAAGAGAAAGCATCTGGTGAATTGTCTGACGAGGAAAAGATGGTTTTGTTTCAGGAAATACAGAAGTTGCTTGATTCCATTGAAGGTGGGGTCTTGGAGCCAATGATCGTCTTAGATGAGGGGGGAGGATACCTTGATGTTCTGCCCTCCCCGTTGGGTGTTTACGAAGGCTGTGATAAAAAAAAGTTCCCAGCATTTAATGATGCCGTTGATGCCTACTTTAGCGAGGAAGCGTTCTCCAAGAGGAGGGATGAGAGGGAGGAAAAGGTCAGGGAAAGGCTTGAGAAGATCCTGAAGATTGAGGAAAAGCAGAGAGAAACCATCAGAAGGTTGGAAGAAAAAGCAGTGGAATATCAGATGATCGGTGACCTGATCTACCAGAAACTCACGGCCCTGAATACGCTATTGGAGGCTGTGCGGGGGGAGAAGAAGAAGGGTGCTAAGTGGTCTGAGATCAGAGAAACGGCTGCAGGGAAAAGCTTTGATGGTATAAGGTTCGTTGACGTTGATGAAGGTGGTGTTATAACATTGGAGGTTGAAGCTTGATAGGCATAATGTCGGATTCCCACGACGACCTTGAGGGGATAAGGATGGCCGTGGAATTCTTCAACACAAAGAAAACAAGCCTCGTAGTCCATGCAGGCGATATCATCTCACCGTTCACGTTCAAGGAGTTCAGGAAACTGGGCTGCAGCCTTAGAGGGGTTTTCGGAAACAACGACGGAGAGCGGAAGGGTCTTAACGAGAAGTTCTCTGTATTAGACATGGAGTTCAGGGACATACTGGAGATGGAATACGACAACGTTAAGGTTTGCGTTTATCATGGCACATACGAGGAGATCGTTCATGCGCTCGTGGAAAGCGGGAGATACGACGTCGTCGTAAGAGGTCACAATCACAAGGCGGAGGTCTGGAGAAAAGAAAAGACATTGGTCGTGAATCCTGGGGAGGTATGTGGCTATTTGACTGGGCGAAAGACCGTAGCACTACTTGATCTAGAGGATTTGTCTGCTACTATATATGAAGTCTAGGCAAATTATTATCTAAGCTGATCTGGTTTATGGAAGATGATTGAAAAGATAAGGAAACGAGACGGCAGGGTCGTAGGCTTTGAGCTGGGGAAGATAGAGAACGCAATATATAAAGCCACATGTGCGGTGAAGAAGGGAGATAGGGAGCTGGCTGAGCGGCTTGCTTCGAAGGTCTCACAGATACTGAGAAAGAGGTTCGAGGGGAGGATACCTACAGTAGAGGATGTACAGGACGTAGTTGAGAATGTCCTCATAAAGGAGGGCTGCTCTGATATTGCGAAGGCATACATCCTCTACAGGAGGGGGAGGGAGGAGATAAGGAAGACCAAAGCAGTCTATGGAGTCTACGATGAGCTTAAGCTTTCCGTTAACGCTATAAAGGTCTTGGAGAGGAGATACCTCAGAAAGGACGAAGGTGGGAGGATAGTCGAGAATCCTGAGGGGATGTTCAGGCGCGTCTCAAAGGCGGTTGCTTTGGCTGACAGCCCCTACAACAGAAAAGCGGATCTTGGGAAACTGGGAGACGAATTCTATGCTGCGATGGCTTCATTGGAGTTTCTCCCGAATTCGCCGACCCTTATGAATGCAGGAACCGATGTAGGGCAATTATCTGCGTGTTTTGTTCTCCCGGTCGAGGATTCGATGGAGAGTATCTTCGATGCAGTGAAGAACGCTGCATTGATCCATCAGAGCGGCGGCGGGACTGGTTTCTCGTTCTCAAGGTTGAGACCTAAAGACGACATAGTCAAATCCACTGGAGGTGTCGCCTCCGGTCCAGTGTCTTTTATGAGGGTATTCAATACAGCAACTGAGGTCATCCGCCAGGGCGGGAGGAGGAGGGGCGCCAACATGGGGATCCTGAGGATCGACCACCCAGACATCATGGAGTTCATTACGGCAAAGGAGCATGAGAACGAATTCAGGAACTTTAATCTCTCTGTTGCAGTGACTGATGAATTCATGGAGGCTGTCATGGAGGGCGGAGACTATGGGCTGGTGAATCCTAGAACGAAGGGCGTCGTGGGCAGGCTGAATGCTAGAAAGGTTTTTGACCTCATCGTCATGATGGCTTGGAAGAACGGCGAACCGGGGTTGATATTCTTGGACACGATAAACAAGCATAATCCCACACCCAAGCTTGGTGAGATAGAAGCCACCAACCCTTGTGGTGAGGTCCCCCTGCTGCCCTATGAAAGCTGCAACCTTGGTTCAATAAACCTTTCAAGGATGTCTTCAGATGGCGAAGTAGACTGGGAGAAGTTGCGGAAAACCGTTGATCTGGGGGTGCACTTCCTGGATAATGTGATCGATGTGAACAAGTACCCGTTATCGATTATAGAAAAAGCGACAAAGGCGAACAGGAAGATCGGACTAGGGATCATGGGGTTCGCTGATCTATTGGTGGAGTTGGGTATAGCATACAATTCTGAGGAAGGTATAAAAACCGCGGAAAAACTGATGAAGTTCATACAGGGGAGGTCGAAGGAATCCTCTATGGGTCTAGCGGAGGAGAGGGGTGTTTTCCCGAACCTTGAGGGCAGCGTCTATGGTGGGGAGATGATGTTGAGGAATGCCACCATCACAACTATAGCGCCCACCGGGAGCATAAGCATAATAGCTAATTGCTCCTCTGGCATAGAGCCGCTCTTCGCTGTATCATACATAAGGAATGTTCTTGGGACGGAGCTCGTCGAGATTAACCCAATATTCGAGAGGTTGGCGAGGGAGCAAGGTTTCTATAGCGAAGAATTGATGAGGAAGATCGCCTCCTCTGGGTCTGTTCAAGGCTTCGATGATGTTCCTGAGAACGTTAGAGGGGTTTTCGTGACAGCCCATGAGATAAAGCCTGAGTGGCATATAAGGATGCAGGCGGCATTCCAAAAGCATGTGGACAACTCTATATCCAAGACGATAAACTTTCCAGAGAATTCGACGTTGGATGATGTCGAGGAAGCATTCCTCTTAGCCCACAGGCTTGGGTGTAAGGGCATCACAGTCTATAGGTATAGGAGCAGGGGTGAACAGGTTCTTGACATAGGATGTGCTGTGTGTTCAACCTAAAGATGATTCACGTCTACACTGGTGAGGGGGCGGGGAAGACCATAACAGCGTTGGGGCTTGCTTTAAGGGCTATGGGTCATGGCAGGAAGGTTGTCATGATACAGTTCATGAAGGGTAGGAGGGATACTGGGGAGTATAAGATAGCTAAGAGGCTTGCTCCGGGTTTTGAGGTCTACCAGTTTGGCAGGGAGGACTTTGTTGACATGGAGGAACCAATGGAAGAGGATTTTTCCCTGGCTAATAAGGGGTTTTCCTTAGCTAAGGAGATGCTGAAAAAGCGACCTGATCTCCTTATCTTGGATGAGGTAAATCTTGCTGTTTCTATTGGTTTGATTAACTTAGATGAATTTCTGGATTTCTTGGATAGCATTCCAGAAGACATGACTGTTGTCTTAACTGGTAGGAGGGCGCCGAAGGAGTTCATTGAGAAGGCTGATCTTGCTACAGAAATGATCTACATCAAACACCCTTTTGATAGGGGTGTTGAATCCCGGGAGGGTCTGGACTACTGAATTTCATTGTTGATTGAATAATATCCATAAAATCTCGAATAAAAAATACGTTTAAAAAAAATATTTTCTTCCAATTTTTTTGGTATGAAAAATGACCCAAAATTGTAATGATGTTATGGAAAAATGAACAATAAAGAATGTTATAAAAATTCCAATGGTTCATTTAATCCTAAAGATAAAGAATAATATATAATAAATACTAACAAAATCCGAAAATATTGAAATAGAATTTTCATAAATGCCTTTTAGAATGATCTGCTGAATAATAAGAAAAAAATCATACGATTTTTTAAGATTATTATTGTTTTGCAGTCATATGTCCCTTTAGAACGCCTAATAAATGGTGTATTATACAGATATTCGGATAAATGTTCAATATAAATTCAAATATAATATACAATCTCTATGAAATTTCCCCGAATACTTTTTATATTCAGTTTTTCAATAAATAAACAAGTGGGGAGGGGTGTTCAAGAAAGACAGTTTGTACGTTAAAAAGTAGGGGGCACCGATTCAAGCGTTAACATTTTCTTGGTTTGGACACCTCAGTTATAGTGGATCTCATGTAAGCCCTCTGTAGGATGAGTACCAGAACACAGAACATCAAGGTATTGATGTTTGGATGGGAGTTCCCGCCGTTCAACAGCGGGGGATTGGGCGTAGCATGCCAAGGTTTAACTAGAGGTCTGACTAGGCAGGGCGTTGAAATCCTGTTCGTTCTACCAAAAATACACGGGGCTTTAAATGAAGACTACATGAGAATCCTGTCAGCGGAGAGTTTCAACAAAAAAGTAGGAAAGATCACATTCAAGGCGGTTGACTCCATATTGAAACCCTACATGTCCTCCAAGAATTACAGATTAGAGATCACAGGACTTGAGGCGTTCATGGGAGAAGCGAAAGACATCTATGGATCAGACCTGTTCTCTGAGGTGAGGCGCTACTCAGCACACGCAAAAAACATAGCATTGCATGAAGACTACAATGTGATACACTGTCACGACTGGCTTACCTTCCCAGCCGGCATCGTTGCAAAGAAGATGGCAGAGCTGCGGGGCTTAAAAACATCATTGATAACACATGTGCATGCGACGGAGTTCGACAGAACAGGCGGCATTCCAAATCAGTACGTGTATGACATAGAGAAGGTGGGAATGCATCATGCAGACTACATAATAACCGTGAGCGAGTACACGAAGAATATTGTCACAAAACACTACGGCATTGATCCGAAAAAGGTCCACGTAGTCCACAACTCGATCGATTTCAGCGAAAACGGAACCGAAGAGGAATTCAAGATAAAGAAACACTATAAGACCGTTCTCTTCCTCGGTAGGATGACCATACAGAAGGGACCAGACCACTTTCTATGGATCGCTAAGAGGATCTCTGAGCTAGATGACAACGTAAGGTTCATCATGGTGGGAAGTGGAGACATGTCAAGATACATAGTCGAGGAGGCTGCAAACATGGGCATAGGAGACAAGGTGCTCTTCTCAGATTTCCTTAATGGAAGAGACGTCGACAGGGCTTACAGGATGGCGGACGTCTACGTTATGAGCTCCATCTCGGAGCCATTTGGGATCACAGCATTGGAAGCTATGAAGAATCACACACCAGTTGTTATATCAAAGCAATCAGGCGTTTCAGAGATCCTGAAGAACTGCCTTGTCGCGGATTTCTGGGACGTGAATCTTATGGCTGACAAAATACTGTCTGTCCTCTACAACCCTGAATTGAGGAATCAGCTATTGGAGGAGGGGCTGAAGGAGATCAGAAAATTCAGCTGGGACAGACCAGCAAACCAGTGCATAGAGATCTACAAAAGAGCGCTAGCAGGGTGTTAGAATGGTTTCTGTCTGTTTTTACTTCCAAGTGCATCAACCTTACAGGCTGAAGAAGTACTCCATATTCGAAATAGGCAACGGCGGAAAATACTTCGACGAAGAAAAGAACAGGGAGATACTCAACAAGGTAAGTGGGAAATGCTATCTGCCTGCGAACAACCTGATACTCGACCTGATCCATGAAACAGACGGCAGATTCAAGGTAGCTTATAGTTTGACTGGCATCATTCTAGAGCAATTTGAGGAACACAGGCCGGATGTCTTGGAGAGCTTCCAACGGCTGGTGGATACGGGATGCGTTGAGCTTCTGGATGAAACCTACCACCATACACTGGCAGCGTTATACTCCGAGAAAGAGTTCAAAGAACAGGTGAAGCTCCACCGGAAGAAGATAAGGCAGTTGTTTGGATATAAACCAAAGATCTTCAGGAACACGGAACTGGTCTACAACAACCGGATAGCTTATCTTGCGGAACAGATGGGCTATGCAGGTGTTCTGGCTGAGGGGGCAGACTATATACTGGGCTGGAGGAGTCCCAATTTCGTCTACAGGGCAAAGATGGCGAAAGACATCAGATTACTGTTGAAGAATTATCGGCTATCGGATGACATAGCGTTCAGGTTCTCTCAGAGGGGGTGGGAGGGCTGGCCCCTAACAGCGGACAAATTCGCGGCCTGGGTTAACGCAGTGAATGGAAACGGCAACGTAGTTAATCTGTTCATGGACTACGAAACCATTGGAGAGCACCAGTGGGAGGATACGGGGATCTTTGAGTTCCTACGCTATCTGCCGCGTGAAATACTGAGGAATCCGGACAACGACTTCAAGACGCCCTCTGAGGTGGTAGAAGCCTACGAACCAGTTGCTGAAATAGACATGAGGCAGGTGGTTTCGTGGGCAGACATCGAACGAGACCTCTCCGCTTGGCTGGGCAACCAGATGCAGAGGACGTCAATATCCAAGCTTTATGAACTGGAGGATAAGATAGAGAAAACTGGCGACCAAAAGCTGATAGATGACTGGCGGAGGCTTCAGACGACGGATCACTTCTACTACATGTGCACCAAGTGGTTTAACGACGGCGACGTGCACAAGTACTTCAATGCATATGATAGACCGCATGACTCATTCATAGCGTTCACTAATGTTCTCACAGACCTAAGGATGAGGTTGAACGAGAAATCAATGTCGGCATAAAAAAAGAGGTGAAAAATGGCAAAAACAAAAAAGAAAAAAACAACAAAAACAGCAATCAAGGATGCGAAGAAGTTTTTGAGCGACGTACCGGCTGATAAGTGCTTCTGGGTTAACAACGGTTGGATAATGAGAAACCTGCAGGAGCTACCCCTCGCATTGGAAAACATGGGTGAAGAAACCTTCGTCTACCACGTGAACAAGGCCAAGAACGACTTCCACAACTGGATAACCCATGTGATCGGGGATAAGACGCTCGCACAGGGTATAAAGAGTTCCAATAAAAAAGACATGTTAGCCAAAGTCAAGAAAAGGATAGCGCAGCTTAAAGGATGAACAAGAATTACCTCTTTGAGGTTAGCTGGGAGGTCTGCAACAAGGTCGGGGGGATAAATACTGTTATAGTATCGAAGACCCCCTATCTGGTTAGGCACTACAAGGAAAACTACTGCCTCATAGGCCCCCACCTACCTGAGAAGGCGGTTGCCGAATTCCAAGAGAAGATCCCGCCAGATAAGCTGCACCACATCTTCGAGAGATTACATGGTGAGGGCATAGTATGCCACTACGGCAGATGGCTTATAAACGACAATCCATCGACGATATTAGTCGATTACACAGGATACACCAAAAAGAACAACGATATAAAGGCTAGACTCTGGGAGGAATACAAGATAGATTCTCTGGGGACATACTTCCATGACTTCGATGAGCCTATCCTATGGGGGCACGCCGTCGGTAGACTACTTGAGGAGATATGCCAGTCATACAAGCGAAAAAAGGTCGCACAGTTCCATGAATGGTTGAGCTGCGGGGCCCTACTATACCTCAAGATGAGGAAGGTCAAGATAGGAACGGTTTTCACAACCCACGCCACGATGCTTGGGAGGACTCTGGCCGGCAATAATGTCGACCTGTACAACCTCCTTGGGAAGATAGATCCAGAAGAGGAAGCGTATAACTGGAATATGGCGGCAAAACACCAGGTTGAAAGGGTTTCAGCGCATGTCTGTGACGTCTTCACCACAGTAAGCGAGATAACGGCGATTGAGGCAGAACACTTCCTGAAAAAGAAACCGGATATCTTATTGTTTAATGGCATCGACCTAAAGAATCATCCAAGCTTCGACGAGGTGGCAGTGAAGCATAGACTCTACAGGGAGAAGATAAAGGACTTCATACAGTACTACTTTTTCCCCTACTATTCCTTCGACTTGGATAACACACTCATATACTTTATATCAGGTAGGTACGAGTTCCACAACAAGGGGTTGGACGTATTCATCCAAGCACTTGGTAAACTGAATCAAAAACTGAAAAACGAGAAATCGAAGAGATCCATTGTAGTATTCTTCTGGATTCCGGCCGACGTGGTGAGGATAAAACCAAGCCTGTCGAAGGCGCGGGCATATTATGATGACATAAAGGATTCCATCAACGACGACATAGATACGATAAAGAAGAAGATGATCACATGCCTAGTATCCAAGCAGTCAATAACCGAATGCAGGCTGTTCTCTAATGATTTCATGAATCAGACCGATAAGAAGGTCCTCAGGTTTCTGATACAGGGGAACCCACCACTCTGCACCCACGACCTCAAGAACGAAGAAAATGATCCGATACTTAAGAGCTTCAATGAAGAGGGCTTACTGAACAGAAAAGAGGATCCAGTGAAGGTCGTATTCTATCCCATATACCTGACAGGAGCAGATAGTCTATTAGACCTAACCTACGACGAAGCAGTCATTGGATCACATCTGGGGGTTTTCCCATCATATTATGAGCCATGGGGTTACACCCCCCTCGAAACCGCCGCACTTGGTGTGGCATCTGTGACAACAGATTTCAGCGGATTCGGCAGATACCTTGAGATAGATTCTGCGAGGGATAACATGGGCGTGTTCGTCATAGACATGCTGGGTAAGAGTGACAGGAAAAAAGTGGATAACCTCTATGAGTCACTATACAATTTCTCTAGCTTAAGCACCGACGAGAGGGTGAGGAACAAGGTCGAAGCACAGAGGTTATCGATCCTCGTGGACTGGGAGATACTCATCCACAACTATCTGAAGGCTCATCAGTTGGCTTTAGAAAGGGCATACAGGTAAGATGCGGGTTCTTCACACATTGGGCGATAAGACCATCTCCAGAAACGTTGAGGAGGATGTCGCCTTCATGCTGGGAAACAAGAAAGGCGGTTATGTCTATTTTTCTACAGGAAAGAAGAGCAGATACGAGGGCGTGTTCCTGCAACTGAACAAGAGGATGTACAGGGTCATCGCATACATCGGCCTTGAGAAAAAACCAGATAAGATAGTGAACAGGTTCCACTCAGTTGAGAGACACGTGAATGAGAACAGGGAGAGGTTTATGATGCCCTACAACCTAAACTCGATAGTCTACGAACTGGAGAAGGCTGATTGGATAAACATCTCGTTGGATGTTAGGGAGTCCTACGACACCTCAGCCCCTGGTTCATATGAGATCCTTGAGAAAGATAAAGCTGTGATAGTGAAATGCAGCAAAGACGGTAAAGAATCCTTTGTCTCCATCAAGGCGGAGAGGCCAAAATATGAGCTCTTGGGGGAGTTCAATACAGACTACAATGAAAGAGACATGGAGAGGAATTCCCCACCATATGAGATAATCGTACATAAAACATTGAGGGTCAGGTCAAAAAAGCTTGCAGTAGCTTTCTCAGACGACATGGAAACAGCAGTCAATGAGTCAACTCACGTGCTAAAGAACTTGAAGAGGATCAAAGAGGAACAGGAAAATCATGTGAAAGATCTCATAAAAAAGGAGGCTGTTGGATCAGATGAGACCTGGATGGCATACAACTGCTGCATCAACTCCCTGGATCAGCTCACCTGCCCTGATGGAATAGTTGCCGGATTCCCATGGTTCTTCCAACCTTGGACGCGGGATGAACTGGTGTCTGTAAAGAAGGTAAGAAGCGATCTAGGAAAAAGAATACTCCTCAAGAATCTGGGTTACATCATGGACGACGGCAGGATACCCAACATGTTGTCTAACACAGAGGTCGTTAATGCTGACAGCATAGGATGGCTCTTCAAGAGAATAGATGAGTCACTACCTATGTTCAACAAAAAAGAGCGCAACCTCCTCAAAGAAAAATTAATCGAGAGCATAATGCGTCTCAATGAAACCCATGTGAAAGACCTGCTGGTATACAACAAACGAGGAGAGACTTGGATGGATTCATCCTACGATGATAATGGAAGAGAGGGCGCAAGAATCGAGATACAGGCACTGACGGTCTGCATGTATGGCATGGCATACAGGCTCACACATAACGAGAAATTCCTGCAGCTGAAGAGATTCTTGATTGAAAAGGTGAGACAGAGATTCTGGGATGGGGGCTACCTGAAGGATGGTTCAGATGATCCTACAATAAGACCCAATGCATTCATTGCGGCATACCTCTGCCCCACGATCCTAACCATGGATGAGTGGGCGACTTGCTTTGAGATGATCCTACCAAGGCTGTGGTGTGAATGGGGTGGACTGTCTTCGATCGATAGAAAACATCCGCTCTACACTGAACGCTCTACTGGGGAGGACACTAAGAGCTATCATCGCGGGGATTCATGGTATTTTCTAAACAACATGGCAGCACTTGTACTGCACAGGATTGACCGAAAGAGATTCCTGAAATACATCGGGGACATAGCTGAAGCATCAACAGAAGACATACTATGGAAAGGAATGATCGGGCACCACTCAGAGATAAGCTCTGCAGCCGAACAAAAGGCCGAAGGCTGCGGCGCCCAGGCATGGAGTGCGGCATTGTATCTTGAAATGATAGACGAACTTTTTCTGAATTAGTCCGCATTTTTATATACCTCAAGTACGTAATAACTATTCTGACATGCGGTGATTTCATGTACAAGATAATCCGAAAAGAGGACCTCTCGCCTGTGGTTAAACTCCTTGAGGTCTCAGCACCACTTATCGCGGACAAGGCGCAGCCAGGTCAATTCGTGATCCTCAGATTGGATGAGGAAGGTGAGAGGATTCCTCTGACGATAGCGGACTTTGACAGAGAGAAGGGGACTATCACGGTAATCTTCCTCGAGGTCGGGAAGACAACCACACAGCTGGGGAAGATGGTGGAAGGCGACAAGATACTGAATCTCATAGGGCCGCTTGGAAATCCGTCGGAGATGGAAGACTTCGGAACAGTGGTCTGCATCGGCGGTGGAGTAGGCGTCGCCCCACTCTATCCTATCGCCAGGGCACTGAAGGAGAGCGGCAATACTGTGATATCCATTATCGGGGCGAGGTGCAAGGACCTGTTGATTCTGGAGGATGAGATGCGTGAAGTAAGTGATGAACTCTACATAACGACCGATGATGGTTCTGTGGGGCATCACGGCTTTGTATCTGATATACTCAAGAGGCTGATAGAAGAGGGCAGAATAATAGACAGGGTCATTGCCATAGGGCCTCTCATAATGATGAAGGTCGTCGTCGGTGTAACAAAACCGTATGATATAAAGACTATAGTCAGCCTGAATCCTATAATGGTCGATGGAACGGGGATGTGCGGCAGTTGCAGGGTCATCGTCGGCGGAGAAGTGAGGTTCGCATGCGTCGACGGCCCGGAATTTGATGGACACCTTGTTGATTTCGATAACCTGATGAAGAGAAACACCAGATTCCTTGAAGAAGAGGCTAAGAGCGTGGAGGAATACAAGAGAAGATGCCGGTGAAAAAGACCAGGCAGAAGATGCGGGAGCAGGATCCAAAGGAGAGGATCAAGAACTTCAGGGAGGTCCCATTAGGCTATACAAGAGAGCAAGCCATCGAGGAGGCGAAGAGATGCCTTCACTGCAAGGATCCGCCGTGTATGAAGGGCTGTCCCGTTGGAATAGAAATACCCCGATTCATAAAACACATAGCTGATGGAGAATTCGATAAAGCCATAGCAGCCATAAAGGAGAAGAACGCCCTGCCGGCGGTG
The DNA here is from genome assembly GCA_016931955.1 of Candidatus Altarchaeota archaeon. Taxonomy (GTDB): domain Archaea; phylum Altiarchaeota; class Altiarchaeia; order IMC4; family QMZM01; genus JAUWTD01. Next base: position 12,361 of record JAFGDV010000004.1, read on the forward strand.
ACTGGGAGGGTCTGCCCCCACGAGATACAGTGCGAGGGTCAATGCACCATGGGTAAGTTAGGGGAACCCATAGCCATTGGGAGGCTTGAGCGCTTCGTAGCGGACCTCGAGCGAGATAAAGGCTCCAAGATCCCGGAAAGGATGAAGCCCACAGGTAAGAAGGTTGCAGTAGTCGGCTCCGGACCGGCGAGCCTCACATGCGCAAGCCATCTTGCAATGAAGGGACACAAGGTTATAGTATTCGAGGCCCTCAGCGAGGCAGGCGGTGTTCTCCGCTATGGTATCCCTGAATTCAGGCTCCCAAAAAAGATACTCGACGAAGAGCTGAACTATGTGAAAAAACTCGGCGTCGAGGTAAGAGCAGACACGCTCATAGGGAAGACCATGACCCTGAAAGAATTGCAGAAAGAATATGATGCAGTCTTCATTGGAACAGGGGCCGGGCTTCCGATGTGGATGGGGGTTCTGGGAGAGAACCTCTGCGGTATATACTCAGCTAACGAGTTCCTGACGAGGGTCAACCTCATGAAAGCCTACAGGTTCCCAGAATACGACACCCCAGTCAGGATCGGGGAAAGGGTCGCAACCATCGGCGCAGGAAATGTTGCAATGGACTGCGCGAGAACAGCCCTTCGCCTGGGGGCGAAGGAATCATATATAATCTACAGAAGATCAGAGGAGGAGGCTCCCGCGAGGAGGGAGGAGATAGTGCATGCTAGGGAAGAAGGTGTAGTCTTCAAGTTCCTGACCCAGTCAGTGAGATACATCGGCGACGAACACTGCTGCGTGAAGGCGATGGAGTGCATTAGGATGGAGCTTGGGGAGCCTGATAAGTCTGGGAGGAGGAGTCCTGTTCCAGTGGAGGGCTCAGAGTTTGTCATGGATGTGGACACCGTTATTGTCGCAATAGGTCAGAGACCCAATCCATTGCTTACTCGAGCAGATAAGCGACTTGAAGTAACAAGCCATGGAACCATCAAGGCGGACGAAGACGGCAGAACCTCGATCCCAGGAGTATTCGCGGGAGGCGATATCACAACCGGCGCAGCTACTGTGATACTTGCCATGGGTGCGGGGCAGAGGGCTGCCAAGGCAATCGATGAGTACCTAAAAAATGCATGACGTAATCATCATCGGAGGGGGGCCGGCAGGGCTTTCCGCCGGCATATATGCTGTGCGTAGGGGCCTTTCAACCCTCATCCTCGAGAAGAAGATCCTCGGCGGCCAGTTACCCTTCGTAAGGGAGGTAGAGAACTATCCTGGATTCAAGAGCATCCTTGGGAAGGAGCTAGCAGACAGGATGGTAGAACAGGTGAAACAGCTTGGTGTGGAATTCCTTGTGGGAGAGATGGAGGACATGAACCTTAAAGGAGAGATTAAGTCGATAAAGACCAAAGAGGGCGAGCACGCATGTAGAGCAGTAATAATCGCAACAGGCGGTGAATACCAGAAGCTTGGAGTAAGCGGAGAGAAGGAATTCACTGGAAGGGGGGTAAGTTATTGTCCAACATGTGATGCGCCCTTCTTCAGGGACAAGATCGTTGCGGTGGTCGGCGGCGGAAACAGGGCAGTAAGTGACGCACTCTACCTGTCAGATGTGGCAAAGGAGGTCTACCTGATACATAGGAGAGACAAGCTGCGCGCTGAGCAAGCAAGTCAGGAGAAGCTTAAGGAGAAGGGCGTGAAGCCCATCCTAAACGCAGTGGTTGAGGAATTTCACGGCGACGTGATGCTTAAGTCGATCAGGATAAAGGACGTGGAAACAGGCATACCTGCGGTGTTGAATGTTCAAGGCGTGTTCATCTCTGTGGGAACCATACCCCACACAGAAGTCGAGAAAAAAAACGGGGTCGCAGTCGATGAAAAGGGTTTCATCAAAGTGGATAGGAATCAGAAAACAAACATATCTGGGGTATATGCAGCCGGCGACGTTACCGGTGGAGTGATGCAGATCTCCACAGCAGTGGGTGAAGGATGTGTTGCAGCGTTATCAGCATACGAGCACATAAGAGAGCCCTACTGGAAGAAAAAGGGTTAAAAGATGCTGTCGCGTCTCCAGTTCCTGTTCGATTTGGGGCTGTCCCTCACCTTCCGATTGGTTTTCGCGAAAACCCATATCGGTGCCCTCTTCCTCGTCTTGTTCTCCTTGATCAGGATGCCCTTCTTGGATTCTGACTTAACTCGCGCCATTTTATCTCCTCTGAATTAAAAATAGAGAATGCAGGTTAAAATATGGAGACATTTTGTCCGAAATGCGGTAGAAAGGGAAGGGGCCTATGTGTTGAATGCTTCCTTGAAGAACATCCTATAGGGTTAAAACCAGTGAGGCTTTCCCTCTGCGGTTGTGGGAACTTCATGTACGGAAAAAGCTGGCTGAAGAACGTGAGAGAATCCATCCACGGTATCGTCGAAAGAAACCTCGAGCTTTCGGAGGGAATAAACATCAAAGACTTGAAGGTAAATCCCGAGTTCAAGGAGGACAGGATCGATCTCATGATCCAGGTTAAGGGGGAATATAATGGAGAGACGTTCACTGAAGTTTTTCCTTCAAGGGTGAGGGTGTCTAAGGCGGTATGTCCCGAATGCAACAAGCTGAGGTCTGGCTACTATGAGGCTATACTGCAGCTGCGGACGAAGAAGAAGCCTGAAATAGAAGTCGACTCAAATTTTGTTTCTAATGTGGAAAAAGTCCGTGGCGGCTTTGACCTATACCTGACCTCCCTACAGTATGCTAGACAACTGAAGAAAATCTTCCGTGAGAGGGGTTTCTCCGTCAACGAGTCCTCTAAGCTTTATGGCATGAAGGATGGGAAAAATGTTTACAGGGTTTCGATAGCCGTGAAGGAGCCGCACTTTTCGGGAGGGGATTTCATAGAATATGGAGGCGATATCCTTAAGGTGGTGAGGATGGGCAAGAAGATACTCTGCAGAGACGTTGGAACAAGAAAGGATAGGGTGATCAATGTTGACAAAGCAGCTCAATCCAGGGTAGTCGCCCACAAATCCGACCTAAGGGATGGTATTGTTACCATGGTTTCTCCCTCAGAGGTTCAGGTCCTTGATCTAGAAAGTAATGAAACGCATGAACTGAGAAACGAAGGACTGAATCTGGAGCCCGGCCAAGAGATCAATATCCTCAAGGTAGGTAAGAAGGTCTACATCTTGTGAATGTAGCCCAGGTGTTGTAACACTAGGTCGACTTGTTTGACTGCCGTTCCAACGTATTTCTCCGGATTCAAAGCCGAATCAAGCTCGTCCGCTGTAACGTATTTGACGATTTTGGAGTTCTTTATCAGCACATCCCTTAAAGGCACGCCATTCTGTGAACTCTTCATCGAACACTCCCTCAACAACTCATGAGCTTCCTGGCGGCCCATACCCTTCTTTGTCAGCAGAATCATCACGGACTCGGCCATGATCCTACCCTGCGACAGGTGGAGGTTATCCTCTATGTTCTTGTAGTCGAATACCAGGTTCCTGAAGAGATCAATGCTGAGGTTCAGGATATAGTCAGTGAGGATGCATGCTTCTGGAATGATCATCCTCTCACAGGAGGAATTCGTGAGGTCGCGTTCATGCCACAAAGGGATGTTCTCTAATGCAACTATGGCGTCTGCTTTAATGACCCGAGACAAACCGCAGATTCTCTCAGAGTATATGGGATTCCTTTTGTGGGGCATCGTAGATGAACCAACCTGTTTCCTCTCAAATGCCTCAGATACCTCAGCTATCTCCGTCCTCTGCAGGTTACGAATCTCTGTCCCGATCTTATTCAATGTCTCAGCTATTAACGCCAGATTGAAAAGGAATTCAGCGTGCCGGTCTCTCTGGATCACCTGATTGGAGACTAGGACTGAATTCAGACCCAGATCTTTCATGACATACTTTTGTATCCTGATAGCGTTCTTGCCTAAGGCGGCCTGTGTTCCCACAGCCCCAGTCATCTGGCCTACCAGGATCCTCTTCTGGCATTCTTTCACCCTGTCAATGTGTCTCTGCACCTCAGCCGCCCAGATAGCGAACTTCAGTCCATAGGTTGTGGGCACAGAATGTTGACCGTGTGTCCTGCCAACACAGATTAAGTGTTTGTTTTTTTCGGCTAATTCAATCAAAGTCTTCCTTAGTTTCCTCAAGTCCTTGAATAAAAACTCTAGGAACTTCTTGATCTGTAAAGCAAGCGCTGTATCCGTTATATCATTACTTGTGGCGCCGAGGTGCACATACCTCCCAGCGTTACCGCATTGTTCAGTCAGTGCTTTAACGACAGCCATCACGTCGTGGTTGATCTCCTCCTCAAACTCCTTAACCCTACCAATCCTCACGTATTTTGTGTTAGCTTTCTCCTCTATCTTGTCCGCAGCAGCCTCAGGTATATCCCCAACCGCCGCCTGGGCGCGGGCGAGCGCAGCCTCCACATCAAGTATCTTCTGCAGACGGTATTCTTCGTCGAAGATCTGCCTCACCACCTGCCTCCCATACCTTTTCTCTATTGGGTGAACAGCCATTTTACCTCTTTTTTTTCATTGAATAGGCGATGTCTATATAATATACTCCGTCTTTGACTTTCACAACCAATGGGTCTCCTTTCATCAAGGACGCAATATCCAATCTATACCTGCCTTCATCCAGCCTCAGCAGGTTCTCCACATCGAGGTGAATCGTCTTATCCGTTTTCTTTAATTCTTCGCCGAATCTATCATCCAGCCACCGGAGATCCTTTTTATCTAGTCTCTGATTCTTTAATTCATTGATCGCTTCTCTCCTGGACATGTCCTCCTTCTCCCGCAGGAAGAGGAAAACCCTGGCTCCGCAACCGCAGCCGTTGATCAGTTCAGGGGCGTTGTCTTCATATATCTTATTGCAGCGCGCACATTTATGTGGCATCTTACCTCATTTTTCTTTTTCCTTCTCGGCGAAGAGCAGTATCTTCTGAGGCTCTTTCTTCAGCTTTTTTATGAGCTTCGACGGTCCTATGACTGTTAAACCCCCGACTCTTCCGCCAAGCATCCTTATGAGTTTTTGCCGGATACCACCCTCAATCTTCTCCTTCAAGGTGGATATCTCAATGCCCCTGAATTTATCATCTATTGCAGCCATAGTCTCCTCGATCAGCATGGTCTCCTCTAAGGTTGTAAGGCTTTCCTCTAAGACAAGGATCTTATCCCTCTTTATCTTCTTGAGGATGAACCTTATCTTCTCCTCCTTTTCCCTGTTATACAGGGCATCCGAAGATATGAACTCGATCTCTATCCCCATCCTATTACCTCGAATGTTTTGCTATCGTATCATAGAGTTCCTCAAGGTGTTTGCCTTTAAGCCCTGACACCTTGACTACGGGATGCTGCGGGAAGGCCTCCTGTATCTGTTCAGGTTTAGCATCCTCCAAATCGATCTTATTGGCTATTATGATCACGGGAATACCCCTTGCTTCCAGGTTCCCGATTATTGTGATGTTCACCTGAGTGTAAGGATCCTTCGTGGAATCCATGACGACCAATGCTGTGTCAACGTTCTCAAGCCATTTTATGGCCTCAATAACCCCCTTCGTGGCTTCCTTAGCCCTCTGCTTCGCCTCCTCAACCGTCAGGCCGTGGCTGAGAAAATCCTCGTAGTCGATTTTCGTTGCAATCCCCGGCATATCCAATAGATTCATGATAAGTTTCTTACCCCTGCTCTGGATCACGACACGCTCTTTTTTCTGCACCTCACGTGTCTCATGAGGGATCTCTGAGACGGTGCCGACTGGCTCTCCAGTCCAATCCATAGAAATCTTGTTCGCCAGAGTGGTCTTACCAGCATTCGGCGGTCCATAGAATCCCAACCGAATGATCTTTCGTCCGCCGAACATCCGCTTGAACCAACCGACCAGACGTCTCCAAGGCACAGTCAATCACCTGTTATGAATTTGTTTTTAATCATGAAATATAAAGTATTAAGTCAGCATTGGTATTATATCCCCGCCTGGAGATGTGAACATGTTTTGAATCCTTAAAGGGGGTGATCTTATGGGCTACTACAAGTACGTCAAGGAAGCATATGAGGGCATAAGAGATAAGATAAAGCATCCTGAAAACAAGGACATGAGGGACCTGATTTTTGAGAGGAAACTGGATTGGCGTCGCGGCCCTTCTGTCGCACGCGTTGAAAAGCCGACCCGAATCGACAGAGCAAGACAATACGGCTACAAGGCTAAGCAGGGATTCATAGTCGCCAGAGTACGCGTCAGAAGAGGCGGCATGAGGAAGAGCCGCCCGACGAGGGGGCGCAAACCCAAGAGGATGGGAGTGAACAAGATCACGCCCGCTAAATCCATTCAACGCATCGGCGAGGAGAGAACACAGAGGCGGTTCCCGAACCTGGAGGTCTTAGGCTCCTACTGGCTCTGGGAGGACGGACAATACAAGTGGTATGAAGTAGTCCTAGTGGACCCCAGTCATCCCTCCATAGAGAGCGACAAGGAAGTGAACTGGATCTGCGGTTCACAGCATAGGCGCCGAGTATTCCGCGGATTAACCCCAGCAGGCAAAAAAGGCCGCGGCCTACTTAACAAAGGCAAGGGCGCGGAGAAGGTGAGACCCAGCCTAAGAGCAAAAGGGAGAAGAGCCAAATAAATCTTTTCAATCCCCATTTTTTATTAAAGGTTGCCTCGCAGCCCTTTTCTTTGCGAAAGAAAAGCGCTGTCAGCAAAACAGCGTTGCTGTCTTGTCTGAGTCGAGACCATGAAGTGTTTCGCTCAGCGGAAAAGAAAGAGGAATTCGCCTTACGGCGAATTCAGTTTTGATCAACCTTTTACGAAAAGGTTGTGACAGGTTGCCTCGGTAGCTCAGCTGGTAGAGCGTCCGACTGTTATCAGCCTTTTAGGAAAAGGCTGGCGAAAACCCCCCCTCAAGGGGGTTGCCGGCTTTTATCCAGATGGCAGACATCGGATGGTCGCAGGTTCAAGTCCTGTCCGAGGCGTAGTAAAACACTGCAACTCCCTTCCGCACAAGTCGATTGGGGTTGAAATAATATACGTGTTTCATAGACTTGAGCGGCTGAAAAACGTATCCCTTGGAGGTGAATAAGATGCCTGCAAGGGCGGAAGAGTTTATTTCTTGACTTTTATCGTTTCCAGTAACCTGCCCATCCTCCCAACGAATTCCCTTGCAGTCCCCAGTGCATTTTCAGCTTCCTCCTCCGTCGTAAAGAAGCTGATGCTATACTGGTCCTCATGCCTTAATTCCCTGTAATGATCCAAGAGTTCAACCCACTTGCTCTCCAATAAGTTCTTCTTAACGTACCTATCTTGGAGATATCTTGCTATGCAGAAGTGGCTTTTCTCTCTGAAGCCATCAAAGAAAAGTATCGCCCTTGCGGAATGGAACATTGCAAGATAAGATGATAGAATAGACGAATTGAACGTTCCTGCTCTCAAATCCTTTTCAGCATCGCCCAACCATCTCCTAGCAGCATTTATACTGTCTTCTGCTTTTTTCTTTGAGGGTGGTATTCTCCGGAGCAAACCAGAACTCAAACAATCCTTTAGATTAGATACCCTCAATTCCCTCACCATACACAGTTATCGAACCAAAAACAAGAGAATGGTAAAATACCATATCATCCTTTTTTAATGTTTTAATTTTGTCCTCTGTAAGATACAAAGGTCTTACGTTCCCATACCTCCTCTTTAATTCATTCGTCAGTTTTGCAAGATCCACATCATCCGTTTTCTCAATAAATATCCACAAATCCATATCGGACTCTTCCGTGTTCATGCCTCTGACAAAGCTACCATATAACCCAGCACCCCTCACGAATCCATATCTTCTGAACACCCGGTGGTCGATACTGCTCAGGTTCAGCAGCATCTTAAGGGACCTCACATATACGTTATCAAGAACACCGAATTCACCGTTCAGCCTCCTTAAAATCCCGTTCTTGATAAGCAAAGCGAAGTACTTGGAGACCATGCCCTTACTCAGTTTTGTTTCGCTGGCAACTTCATTCACGCCTAACGATTCGATTCTGTAAATAACTCTTTTGAGTATCTCCACCCTTTCCTTCGTTGAAAGCAAAGTTTCTAAGTTCACGATTTATATATATGTTGTTCATGATTTATAAACTCTTTGTTCACGTTATGGAAACATCAGCTTCAGCGTCTTCTCTCTCGACCCTTTGTTCCTGTAAGCCGCCGGGTTGTTCTGGTGTATCATACCTTACAGTTTAGTTTATGGGTTTGGCAGGGCATTATCCTCTGCCAGCCAGTCATCCCTGTTTTCCTGTTTTGGACTCGACGGCTTTTTATTCTCTGGTTCACTATCCCTTTTTATAGGACAAATGCACCAGTGATACACACATAGGGGATACGTGGTCGATCTGTTTTCTTGTCCAAAGGCGTGTTCTAATAAGGGCTCTTGCATCTTTACGTTATATCTCCCAAGATTTATATCTTACTAATGGAGATCAGAGATATGCTGTTTGTTGGGCCTTATTTTTGCAAGTATGTTTTTTTCGGTTTCTTTCAGGTCTGGGAGTGATGGCACTAGGGGTTGCAGTTCGGTTTTCCATGCTTTTTCTGTTATGTTGAGTTTTTTTCTGAAGTTTTTCGGATCCCATCCCTTGCCGTAGTACTTCATCTTTTCTTTGGCGAGTTTTTTGTCGAATCCGATGCCTTTCGTTAGTAGGAATTGTAGGTCGTAGATGTCTCTGGCTTTGTTTCTCGTTAATATTGCCCTGATTTTTTCTGCTAGTATCTCTTTTTCCTGCATTACGTAGACGTCGAATGAGGGTATTTCGTTGAGGAATCTGCCGATTGTTTTCACTTGAGGCGGCAGGATGACGTTTTCTCTGAAGCTGAGGTCGACTATGAATTTGCAGAGCGTCTGACGTATTCCTGTATAAAGGGGTCCATGTAGTCGGTAGATTGTTTTGATGCCGTTGGGGTATTTTTCGGCTTCTTTTTCGTATTCTATTCCGAACCTCTTTAAGCCGCGGTCAAGGATTTTGGTGTCTGTTTTTTCTGTTGAGGTGAAGTCCAAGTCTTCGCTGAATCGGTCGAGGCCGTAGCATTTCTTCAGTGCCGTGCCTCCTTTGAAGATCAGTTCTTTTCCGTATTCCTGATACAGGACGAACAAGGCTATGCTTTGGAAGTAGTCTTTCTCTGCTTGTCCGAGGTTTAGGCGGGTTGTTTTCGCGTATTCCTGCAGTTCTTTTTTTGTTATCATGTCTTCACCCTCCACTTGGCATTTGATTTAATTCCCTCAGAGAATGGATCCAGTGATACATAATTTCTGTCGAGCCGGAATTTTTTAGAGATATCGATTCCCTTAGCCTCTTCAAGCAGGTAGCCGGACCTTTTTGTGACCGCCTGTTTGTTTACTCTCTTTAGGTATTCGACCAGTTTTTCCGCGGATAGGTCGGCTTTTTTGAATATGTTCCGTATTTCGTCGATGTTGCCTGCTTTTTCGGGTCGTAGGAGGCAGTCTATTGCGAGTTTTTCGTCTTCTGAGATGAACAGTTCTCCCTCATCTGTCCTGATTTTCCGGTATCCGAAGAAGTGTTTAATGGGTATGAACTCTATCCTGTATCCCTCAAATTGGATGGGAAGTATCCTTCTTCTCGTGGCTACGTGTACTGTTTTGAGTATCTGCTCCGTGTATCCCAGGAAGGCGGACGCAGACCAGAAGGATATGTATGAAGGGTATGTTATGTTGCTTGCTATGAGGTGTATGTCTGTTTTTGTCGTGTATGCGTTTCTCCTCACTTTTTTTATTAGTTTTTTTGCTTTCAGCCTCTGTATCATCTGTTTTGCATTTTGTCTGCTGTGTCCTGTTAGCCGTTCCACGTCCTGGATCCTGAAGACCGGCTTTGCGCGTAGTCTGTCAAGCAGTTCGATGTTTTTCATGTTACAGTAACATATTTCTTATTTTAAGTATAAAAAGTATACTATTTAGTATACCTTCAAGCCAGTAAAAAAGAAAAAGGCCCTCACATGGAGATATCTTCACGTCTCGATTCCCTTGTTCCTGTAAGCCGTCCGTTTGTTCTGGTGAGGTATCCTTCACAGATTGGTTTCTGGGTTTGGCAGAGTATATCTCAACTAGCCCATCATCTCTGTTTTCTTGTTTTGGGGTTGAAGACTTCTATTTTTGAGCGTTTTTTTTGGAGGCAGATAATAGGTGGTGTTTCATTCTCCTGTTTTTTATTCCCCTGTTTGTTGGAATTGTGGTGGCTGGGAAAGTATATATAATCAAACTATCTAATCATTTATAGAATCCTATGTGAGGTGGCTTTGAATGGCTGTTAATCGCGTTAAGTCAGGTATCTCTGGTTTAGATGAGTTGATTCAGGGTGGTTTTCCTGAAGGTTCTTCAGTCCTTGTTACTGGCTCTCCAGGTACAGGGAAAACGATTTTTGGTTTGCAGTTCCTCGTTGAAGGAGCGAAAAACAACGAACCTGGAATCTATCTGACCTTCGAGGAAACCAAGAAAAAGGTCTTAGATCAGGGCGAACAATTTGGCTGGGATCTTGGAAAATTGGAGAAAGAAGGTAAGCTGATTATTAACTCTGTTAGTGATGCCGACATTGGTGAGATATTAAAGAATTTGTCGGATGAGACCAAGAAGATCAAGGCTAAAAGGCTCGTCATAGATTCTCTTTCCACTCTTTTGGAGTCGGCTCGTCGTTATACTTCCAAGCTTCAGAAGGAAGTACACAAGCTTGGTAAGGGGGAGCATGGTATATGCTTGCCTGAGCCGATGGAGAAGGTTACTCGTGAGGATGTCTTCTATATCATCCGTGAGATAAACAAGCTTGAACTAACAACGTTAATGATATCCGAGGCTCCTAAGGAGGGGGACTATCTTTCAAGAGATACGATTTCAGAGTTTGTCTGCGATGGTGTTATCGAATTAAAGGCGATAGGGGGTATAGGTAAGAGAACGTTAACGATCAGTAAGTTGCGATCTACCCAACACAACATTACTTCCTTGGATATGGGGATCACAGATAAGGGCATAGCTATTGAAGCAACGTAGTTTTGATTAATCATGGAAAGAACCAATACAGGGATTAAAGGACTTGATAAGTTATTAGGTGGGGGAATACCTAAAAATCACTTGGTACTTTTAACAGGACAGACAGGAGCAGGCAAGACCATTCTTGGACTTCAATACTTAATAAAAGGAGCAATAGATTATGGTGAAAAAGGAATTTACATAAGCTTTGAGCAGGGGAAAGAAGATATCCTCCTACAAGCAAAGCAGTTGGGGTGGGATGTAGAGGATCTTGAAAAAAAAGAATTGGTTAAGGTTCTCACCTTCAAACCAGGGAAAACACATCTTACAGTGATAACAGAAAATCTTGAAGAAAATGTTAAGAAATTCAACCCAGAAAGATTAGTTTTTGACTCAATCTCTACGTATGGCATCTACGCTGAAACTTTCAGCTTTTTTGAGATGGCAATGGACTTGGGGCTGAATAAAGAGAAAGTCAATTTTGGTTTGACTCCAGAATCAGCCACAAGAAAAACTATAATGAATATAATGGAAAAGATAAAATCTTTTAATGTAACCTCTTTAGTAATTTCAGAACTCCCAGAAACAACGAGTTATCTCAGCAGAGACACGATTTCGGAGTTCATCGCTGATGGTGTTATAATCCTAAAACATGTGCCAATAGGTAATAATCTTAATAGGAGCATTGAAGTACGGAAAATGAGATGCACTGAGATGGGAGAAGGAACCTATTCTTACACTATAACTAAAAAAGGTATTGTGGTGGAGGGATAATGGACTTGAAGGATAGCGCACTCAGGTTTTATGTGAAGGGATATATTATACCAAGAGCTCTTATTTTCGACAAGCCAGGTTTCGTTGATTTTAGGATATCTGGGAAAACCGAAATTTTTGCAAGACAACTTATCCTCCCAGAAAGTTTTTTTGTGAAACTGGAACAAAATTTAATCGAAAAATTTGGTGAATCTGCTGAAAGAATGATGTATTCTCTCGGTAAAAGATTTGGATATAGTTTTGCCCAACAAGGAAGATTTGAAAATACTAAAGATCATCCTGGAGATAAAGTGAAAAATTGGATTGTTGTGGCAAGTAAATTCGTTGAAGGAACTTACGCTAGTAATATCTCTCAGACAATAGATGTAAAAAAGAAAATTGTAGATTATACCCTGAAGAACTTTGTCGTATGTAGGAAATTAGGATATGACTTCTTCTTCGCTACAGGTGGCGCAGCAGGTCTTATTGCATGGATTCTGCAAGATCCAAAAATAGAGGGGCGACTATATGACAGCAAATTTAATGAAGAAGAACATGTTTGCAAAGTTAAATGTGCACCGATGGAAATATTAAAAGAATCATTTGAGGATAGACTTTACGTTGAGACTAACCTTGGTGGTTTAGAGCAAGATCCTGCGACATACCGAGATTTCAACCGTGAAGTAGATATCCAATGGAAAAAATCATTCCAGACTTTCTTGGATGCTAAAATATTCAACTATGCCGGCGGTATAATATCCTATAAAAATGAGCGTTTTTTCCTTATGGAAGTGAGTGGCGTGTACCTATTGGAAAAGGGGATGGAAACCGAAGATATGAAAAAAATAATGTTTGATTCAGCGTTTTCTGTGGGAAAAGAGATATTTAGTGACATAGGAAAAAACGATGTTTTGAGTATCATGGAGTTGCTTTCAGCTTTGGGTTGGGGTGAGGTCTCTATATATCCCTCATCCAAAACGAAGGTTATAATGACCCATTTTCCTTGGACAAAATATTATAAAGACGTGGAGTATATACTCATCAGGGGACTGCTTTCCGGGATTATCTCAAGAATATACGGTAAAGATATCATCTATGGAAAGCCCGGTTTGGATATATCAACTGGTCATTTATCCCTGATTTTTGAGCCGAATTAAAATGAAAAAAATAGGGCCTGTGGAAAGGAAGATATACGAACTAAGACAAGAACACCCATTTGTTATACCCCAAGTTGATCCTGATAAATTTAACTCTGATACAGTTACTGAACTTTTCAGTGATATCAGAGAGATGGGCATAAACCATATTGCAGTAGGAGGAACAATACTCGATATGACCTCTTTTCAAAAAATCGTTGACATAGCGGTCAAAGATTTTGATTTCACTCTCGTTACATATATGACAAATACTGCTATTGGTCTTCTTCAAGGTTACTCCAAGAAAACAGCCGTTTATTGGATGACTGTTCTGAATTCAGAAAATCCCTTTTATCTGAGGGATTCACTGATTATGTGCTCCATTGCAGTATCACTCCACGATTTTGAACCGCTTCCGACAGCATACGTTTTTGATGACCGTGGTTCTTTCATGGCGGCTAATTGGCTTGCCCGCGTGGTTCCTGTGCCTCGGGAGGAGCAGTCGATTAGTCTATCTATCGCATTGGCAGCTGAATTTTCAGGTTCCAGGTTTTATATTATGGCGGGGGGTTCTGAGAGTAAACTCCACCCCCCCGCAGACCATGTGAGATTATTAACAAAGGAAACAGACTTATTTGTTATCCCTACAAGTGGAATTAGAACGCTAAAACATGCAGAGGAAATGTTTGAGGCCGGTGCGGATGCCATACATGTCGGAAGATTGATTGAGGATAAAAAAGGCTTAGACATATTATCTAAGATTGTTAAATCATCGAAAAAGTATCCTGGTAAAGAGTTTTTATGAAAAAATCAGTTCTCTGGAAGAAGATACGTGACATAGAGTATATTGTCTTTGACTTTGATGGCTCTATTTACCCATGCATCCTCTTACTTGACTTGGCCCTAGACTTCTTTTATTCTTATAGTGGAGAAAAGGGGGAGTTTATGGCAGAAAAACGCTCGAGACTCCTTAGTTTGATTGGTGAAAAAAACAAAAAAAGTTTTTATGAGCTTTCGTTAGAGTTTGCCTCTGTTCTTGAAGGGATTCCATGCGTTGAATTCAACAAAAAAATCCCTGTTTTTCTGCAGAATTGTTATCCAAATGCCTTAAAGTTTATTAATGCCTTAAAGAAGCGGGGGAAAAAATGTTTTCTTGTTTCTTTGACTTCTGAGGCAGTTTCTAGAGAGGCTATGCAGATGTTCGGTTTTGATGGCTACTGGTGTAGGACACTAAGAAAGACAATAAAAGAAGGAGTTGAGTTCTTTGATGGAAATTATGTTGACAACATTAATGATCTTACCGAATTCAAAGCTAGGTGCTTAGATGAATTCAAAATCCGAGATGAAGTTTTTGGTATGGTAGGAAATGATGTAGAGGATGTTCTATTGTTTGAATCGGCCTATCTAAAAGTTGGTGTTAATCCAACAAAAGAATTAATGGATGAGGTCGATTTGGATTTTGTTTTGGTTGACAGAAAAGATCCGTGGAGTAAATGCATTGATTTTTAGCAGAACCGAACTAAATAACTATGAAGTTAATAGTCTTTGTTTTTATATCCCTTGTTGGGGCTTATTTGGGAGATTTTTTTAGTTGGTTTTTGTTTTTTTATGTCTATATACCTTATTGTTGGTGGTTTTTTATGTCGGAGGATTTTAGGGGTTTTTTGATTTTGTTTTTGGTCGGCTGTTTCATTGCATTCATGTGGTTTGGCGGTTTTGTTAGGGGCTCTTTTATCGAGTTTGTTGTTGGAAGTTTCCTGCTTTTTTCAGGCATTCTAATGTATCTGATTTATGAACACATCTATGACCCTAGGTGACCCCCTCTTAAAACTCTTTATACTCTCTTCCACCAACATAAAAACACGTCCATAGACGTTATTTAATCTCTCACCCATCCTAAAGGAACACAGGATAAAACAGCCAAGAAGATGATATGTGATATATTCTCTGGTGTGTAAGATTATTTTATGTTGAAGTGTCCTGTCTGTAGGGAAAAGGTTCAGAAGGTGTGGGTTTTCTGTCCGAGGTGCAGTGCGAGGCTGGATTCTAGCTTAGATAATAAGTATCATTTAGAAAGTATACGGTATCTCTGGGAGCGGCAGGAGGGTGGGAAGTTTTTGTATTCGAATTTTGAGGCAGTAAAAAATGCAGGTATTATGCCGTACAAGAAAGTTGAATCCATACGTTCTGTTTTAGGAGATTTTGCGCATATATACTTCCATGGCTTATATGAACTTTCACTTCTTTATGTGGTTCCTGCTTTTGCGGCAGAGTTCTACAAAATCGGCAAGTTCATAGGATATTATAGTGCATATGAAGCCATAGAGACGTTAAGATTGGAAAAGCTTGTGAACGCCCTAAGTAAAACAGCTTTGTTTTGGGAGATTTTTCAGAATAGTAAGGTACAGGCCGCTCAAAAGAGAGGATGGAGGGCTGTAGGGGCTGCAGTTATTGATCTGACAGAAATTGATAAAGAAAAAAGGATGCTGAAGTATGTGATGGACTATTCGGTTGAGTCAATATTCCATAACACGTCTAAGCCCACTTGTTTTCTAGCGTGCGGTATCTTGTGTGGCAATGTTGAGTCTCTTTTTGGCGACTTTTGTGATGGAATCGAAACAAAATGCAGATCTACCGGAGATCTACAATGCGAAATTGAAGCTTATCTGCATGAAAGGGAAGAGAAGCCAAAAATAATCCCCTTAACACGAGATGAAGCCGACACACTACTTAATGAGTTAATCGGGTACGTTATCAATAAAAGAATCCTAGATAGGAAGGAATTAGGTGATTCTGTTCATATTATATCCCCCCAGTGTCAAAATTACCTGCTACTTTCGATTTCGCCCGGCCACGCGGTTCTTTCGAGATATGCTGGGAGGGTCTGCGGGGAAAGGATTGCAAGAGAATCAGAGCTCCAAGGATTAGAAAACGCACTGGAATATCTGGAAGACCTTTTCCTCCACTTGAAGGCAGGCATACTTCAATGTGAAAAAAGGCAGGATAGGCTCATAATCAGGATGCGTGAATCTGTCTATGCCTCAGGCGTAAACAACATCCACATGAATCTGTGCATCTTTCTTGCTGGAATCATGGAAGGAATACTGAATGAGGTGACAGATAAGAAGTGGGACGTCAACGAAATAAAATGCATCGCAAGCGGCTTCTCAGAATGCGAATTCTGGTGTAAGACTATTTGAGAAGAATAGAGAGGCTTCTGCCTTTTATTTCATGCATTTTGTGAGTATGATGTTTTTGTCTATGATCCAGTGGGGTAGTTTTTCTCTGAGTTCGCGGGAATAGCCTGCTGGTACGGATGTGCTATATACTTGCTTATTGTGGTATTTTATTATTTCTGCGGCAGGCAGAAAGTCGGCGTCTCCGGAGAATAGGATACATTGGTTGCATTCGTTTTTGATTATGCATATGTCGAGCATATCCACCGCCATCATGACGTCAACCCCCTTCTCTCTTTTCCTGATGTTCCCTATGCAGCCCCTACAGTTAGCCTCTATCAGAGGACGGTAGCTGTCACACAAATCAAGGCTGTCTATTATCGCCTGCTTCTCTGCTAACACTTCCTGGGTTGAGTGCCTCTGCAGCTTCCTTGTTTTAACAACAAAACCAGGCAGCTTACGTATATCCTCTAAGAACCTCATATGATCATATACATTTTTTCTCCGTCACTGATGCTGGGAACCGAATTATAGTAATAGGTTTTACTTCGAATGCAATTAAAATGCTGACAGACAAGTTCACTTAACTTGTAAAAATCTACGAAACTCGGCTTTATGTCCATTGATCTTATGTTGTGGTAGAAGTTGTTACCGTCTATGAAAACAATTGCGTGCCTCTCAGAAGAAGTTCTTCCAGCCATCAATAGTATATAGAAAAACAGCCATAATATAAGAAAAAAAAGAGAAGAATACCCAGCATTCCCTCCGAAGAGGTCATACTGGGGACTTAATAATTAATAATAACGTAAAACCCCCTATAAATGCTACTATTCCTCTCCTCTTAAGGCCTCAATATCCCCCCCACCTTAGAACCTTATCCCGGGTTCCTAGTAACCTCCCCAACTCAGCAGATTCAAGGAGAACCAGCCGGTTTTCTCATTCGTTTGGAGGTTCATCTTGTTACTGTATAGGTGATGCGGTGGATTTTGGTATTTAAAGACTAAATGTACTGTGGTACTATAAGGGGGATACGTGGTCGATCAGCTCCCCTGTCGGAGACGTATGAGTTTCTTTATTACAAAGTCGGCAGAATACAGCAA
>JAFGDV010000005.1 GCA_016931955.1 Candidatus Altarchaeota archaeon
GATAACATCATCACCAGCAATAGCAGACATAAACAACGACGGAAACACGGAAATAATAATAGGCTCAGAAGACGGAAACCTCTACATGCTAAGGAACCTGAACAGGGTGGTCTGGAAGTATTCAATTGATAACCCGCTGCACTCCTCCCCGGCCATAGGGAACATAGATTCCAGCGGAGTCCTGGACATCGTAGTTGGCTCAGACAACAATAATCTCTATGCTATAGACTACAGAAGACTCAAGGTGCTAACATACCAGACAAGTGATAGGATAACTTCAACCCCCGCATTAGATGATTTCGACGGAGACGGCAGGATGGAGATAATCACGTGTTCTGCTGATGGAAGAATCTACAAGCTGACGTATTCAGAGTATTCAATAGAAAGGGACACATTGATGTCCAAGCTGGCTTTGGTATGGAGTTATCAAACCGAGAAAGAGATAAGCTCATCACCTGCAATAGCCGACCTGGATGGCGACGGCAAAAAGGAGATAGTAGTTGGCTCATACGACAGGAACCTCTACCTATTCGATGAATCCGGGAAAGTGATAAGGAAATACACGACAAACGGCAAAATACGTTCATCTCCTGCAATAGTTGACTTGGACGGGGATAGGAGGAAGGAGATCATCTTCGGCTCAGATGATTCAGTACTCTACATCCTAGATTTTAGGGGATACGGGTGGTGGCATTATAAGACCAACGGATCAATCAGTTCATCGCCAGCAGTATCTGATCTGGACAACGACGGAAACCTTGAACTGATCGTAGGATCACAAGACGGAAACGTCTACGCATTCAGCATGGGCTCCATCCTAAATTCTGAGGAGAACACATCCAATGAAACAAAACCAAGTACTCCAGTAGAGACCAACGAAACAGTAGAAAAGACGAACACAACAATAGCGGATGAGACAAAGATAAGCACAACAGTGGCTTGGAGTGATACGACAACATCCACAATCTTAGAACAGGGCAACGAAACCAGACCCTCTGGAGATTCTGAGGAGATAGATGGAGAGGCTAACCCAACATCCATGCTCACCTTTATCCTTCCACTACTCTTTGTGCTCATCATAGCATTCGTCTTTGTTCAGGTAAGGCTTCACTCTGATGTCCGAACGAAACAAAAAAGAGAAAAAGAAACAGAAGAAAGCGTTGAACAGATAAAAAAGTTCTTAGAGGATGAGGTCGAATCAGACATTACTGAAACAGGGGGGAATCAATCTTCTGGGTAATTGATCTCATATACCCTAACATATCCTCCAAAGGAGTAATCGTCTGTATCCCCAAGGAATTCATCGACTAATTTGAAGTGCTCGAGCTTCTGCACCTCCGGGCCGCAGAGCCCCATCTGCTTGTATTCGTCCATGTGGTCTCCAAGATAGAGGGACGTCATCATGTATCTGCTGAATTTCTCTGGCACGTAGACGAGGGAGGTGAAGGTTGGGAAATTGATGTAGTTACCTCTGTTCTCCTCATAGGCTATGGCGTTACTTAAGACGGACATCGGCGACTGTATCCCCAGTATCGAAGCATTATGCTCCTGCCTCCAAAGCTCCCATCTTACTGGGCTCCCCAGAGCATACTGGCCCTGCTTTATCGTTATGGGAGACACCTTCACGTCAAATTGCTCATCGTTTACTATCTCAAAGGATACTGCTCCAATGTATTCTCCATAGTCCTCTCCGCCGATATTACAGACGAATGAGATAATCCTCTTCCTAACAAAGCCGCCCTGCCCATCTGATTCATACTTTGGCCCCAGTTGACTGTTCTTAGGCGAAAAAGTGCACTGACCATAACCCATGTGCTCCCCCAAGCGGCGTGTGTCATTATAGGGGGCGGTCAGATTCGATGTGGCTATAAAGTGCGGAGCACCGCTCTTACCGATCATCGTATAGTCTATTATAACGTTGGTGGCATTATACTTTCTAGCAATCTCCAACGCCTCCGTTTCGTTTTCAATCAAGACATGAAACTTCGCCAAGTCCTGGACAATAAAGCGATTCGCTTTCGTATTATCCGCTATACTGGTTTTGCGGGATACCGCTGCTATCCAGTGCCCATAGTCCCACCAAGTAAGGATCACCGTATTCTCTGGTTGAGTCTTAAGCCACTGCAGCGTCGGATCCCAATAGATGATGTCCTCAGGAACACCCATGTACATGACGCGCGAGCCACCAAATAAGTCAAACACGGGAACTCCGCCCAGTAAAAAATAGTAGTATAGTGGAAAGAGCAGGATTAGGATAGTGGGAATCACCCTCAAACCTTCAAGGTCCTTCTTCTTCATTACAACCAATAATCCGATAGTAGATATTAAGGCAACTATTGGCACACTAGCCGTGAACTGATACTGGGATTTATTGATAACGCCCCAAACCATCGGCAGACTCCAGGACAAGACGAATATGGAACCAAGACTGCGCTTCGCTAGGCCAAGATAGGACAACATGATCACACAAAGGAGGAATATACCAAGACCGAAGAGAGGGGCCTTTGGAGCGATCCCGAAAGCATTAACCATATTACTGACGCACCCCATATCAAAGCCCGAACAAAGTGATGCCTGCTCCGCAGTGGTCATACCTATTATTTCTTGCTGCTTCACCCCCATTATGCTCTCAAAAACAAAGCTAAGTATCTTGGTAGGATCAATCACGGTCAAAGAAAAAATCAGACCCAAGAGCACAATAACGCCAGATATTGGGAGTATGTTCTCCTGTACGAACCTCTCCACCTTGTCTTCAATTCGATCACCCTCGACCTCTGCTTTACCAGACCTCCAAACCACCCTGATGAGCTCCAGTACAAAGGATGCGAACAGTGGAGCCGAAATCGACACAAGGATTAATGTTGAGGGTAGGGCAAAAACAGGAAGCCCCCCGCGAGAATGCAGTATCAGAGGACTAAGAAGGCTCATTAATACCGGTATTATAAAGTAGGGAATAAGCTCTAAACAGTTCTTGTTATGTATGAAGTTAATGACTGCGTAGAGAGATGCGAAAACGCCGAAAACAGCTACCGCATAAACATAACCCGCCCAGGATATGTTCAACATCAAAAACGAAACCCCTGCGAGTAATGAGAACAGATAGCTTCTCCTCCTGAAAGACAACGCAAATAGGAGGAATGAGGATATCACTAAGAACATGCCAAGGGTATCGTCTTCGCAGTTTGTTGCTATCGCTTTCACAGCAAAGGCCGGGTTAAGCATCAGCATGAACGCCGCGAAAAGGCCAGCCAGATAGTTATAGGGCTTCATGTCAGCGAACAGATCCCTTACCAATAGGTAGACCAATAAAACCGAAAAGGCTGCGAAAACTGCTGGATAAATCATCGCCACATCATAAGTCGTGAAACCAAAATTTTTTAGGACCGTTGCTATGGAACCCATCAACACAGAGACCATGAACGGGTTTGTGGAAAAATCAGGCGGATCCGTTGGATACACCAGTGTCTCATGGTCGGGTACGTGAGCGTTTTCGACAATATAGTCAGCATGCCTGTAATAGAAGTACGGATCTAACGCGGAAAGGTATTTTCCGCTCCAGTCTACGCCCTCAATCCCACCAGCTGGTGCTAGATGAAAAACCAAAGAACTTAGGAATATAGCGAACATTAATGCAACCCTCAGTTCCAGTATTTTATGGGTATATAAGGCATAGAAGAACAATGAGAACATAAAGAACAGGGCGAATGCATTAAGGTCCCTCAAAGCAAAACCGCTTTTCTGCGATGCATACCAGAAGGATATCGCCGTAGAAAATATCAGGAAGGGGATACCAAGCAACAAATAATTCTTCTTCCCCGCCTTAAAGTATAGGTATATGAAGTACAATGATGCAATACCCAACAAGACCATAAAGAAGGCAATTATCTCAAAGAAGCCCTTACCAGTCACTGCACCAATGATTCCAACAAAGGAAGCAATTATTGAGACAAAAAAGAGGGGCTCTTCTATGTGCTCAGATATCCTGCCAATAGGGTCTCTTTCCCCGCTAATAATCTCTTTATCAGCCAACTTCAACACTCTATAAATTTAGGCTTATGTTAATAAATCTGGTTATAGAAAAGAAGTGGACTATCTCCCAAACCGTCTCTCCTTCCAACTAAAATCCTCTAAGATATCGGCTAGATCCTCCTTTTCCATCTCCTGCCAAAGCTTGTCTATGAAGTATATCTCAGAATAGGCTGACTGCCATAGTAAGAAGTTGCTGAGCCTGGACTCGGCAGTCCTTAGGATTATGTCCGGGTAACTACTGATCCAGAGATGCTTCCTCAGGTTTTCTTCAGTAAGCTCTGAACCAGACTTTATGAGCTCACTAAATGCATGCATTATCTCCTGCCTCCCACCATATGCTAACGCTATGTTCAACCTGAGGTCGCCATGGTCCTGCGTATTTTTCTCCAACCTCTCCATGCTCTCTACAACCCTCTTTCCAACAGGATTACCCACACTTAGTAGATGGTCTTTGTCACCGCAGAGGTTTATCTTCACCCTGTTTTTGTGTATTTTTTCGTCGTTTAGAACATTCAAAGCATGTTCAGAGAAGAGATTAAGTAAGGTACTTACCTCCTCATAACTCCGATTTTGTATGTTCTCCAGGGATAAAGCATAGAGTGTGACCTCTCCCACTCCCAGATCAATGCACCACTCAAGGAATTGATGGAATTTGTCTATACCCATACAGTAGGATTCCACAAGGCTGACAATGTTATTCCGCCTCATGAACCGCCTGTTCCCGTCAGGTATAACACCAATGTGCATTTTAAGGGATGTAAATAATTTGATATTAATGCATATTTATATGTAATAGATTAAAATGAGGGATTATATGTTACAATACCATGACTTCCACGTGCACTCAAACGACATTGAGGACAAGGTAAAAACGGCAGAACGCTTGGGTTGGAATGGCATATGCTTTACCCTAGACTACAATAAAACAGAGGATCTGAAAAAGATCCCTGATACACCGGCCCCCATCAAAAAAGGGGTTGAGGTCTTCTACGGTGTTGAGTTAGGTCCTGGCTCCCCTCAAACGCTGCAGAAGAATGCTAGAAGAGCCTTAGACTTGGCCGACTTTGTCCTGGTCAAAGGCGGAGTCGATGACATCAACAGGACAGCTATGGAGTTATGGGAAGTCGACATACTATGCCACCCCGAGAAGTCGGCTGGAAAAGACCTGATGAAGCAGAAGAACTCAGGACTCGACCAAGTAATGGTCAAACTCATGGCAGAGCACGGCATCGCCGTTGAATTCAATCTCTCAGAGATCCTCGACACATATGGAATGCTAAGATCACAGACCATCGCCAAGATGCATCAGAATCTGCAACTTGTGAGGAAATACGGCGCACTGTTTATTCTAACGTCAGGAGCCCAGGATAAGTGGGGTCTGCGAGCTCCCCATGACATGATTGCAGTGGGAAAGATGCTGGGGATGACTGACGCTGAAGCCAAGGCAGCGGTCTCCGACAATCCACTAAGCCTTATAGAGAAGTCAAGGAACAGGAAGAATCCGAACATCCTAACAAAAGGCTTAGAAGTCCTAGACTGGGGCGAACAAAAACCCCAGAAAAAGAGGATGTATGGATGGTATTAACTCAGCCCTTTTAGAAAACGCGCTGGCGGAAAATCAATTAAAGATATCATATCCCCAGCACGTCGTTCATCCCGTAGAATCCTTTCTTACCTTCGATGAATCGCACGGCTTTGATTACCCCCCATATAAGCGCTGAACGGGAGTGGGCGATGTGGGTTATCTCAATCCGTTCACCAAGAGAGGTATACATCACAGTATGTTCTCCGACGATGTCGCCTCCGCGGACTGCATGGATTCCGATTTCTCCGGCTTTTCGTTCGGACATGCCTTTTCGACCGTAGACTGCTGCGTCAGATAGGTTCCTGCCAAGTTCTTTGGCGATTATGTCTGCGGTCTTCAATGCTGTTCCGGACGGTGAATCCTTCTTGAAGCGGTGGTGTTTCTCTATGATTTCGACGTCGTAGTCTCTCAGATTTTTTGTAGCCTCCTTAATGATCTTCCAGAAGACATTAACGCCGACGCTCATGTTAGGGGAAACGACCAATCCAATATCGCATTTCTTCGCCTCCTTCCTCATGTCGCTCAACTGTTTGTCGCTTAAGCCGGTGGTGCCAACAACCATGTGGATGCCTTTTTTACAGATAAGCTTGAAGTTCCAGAAGCAGGCTTCCGCGTTAGTGAAGTCCACCACCACATCAGGCTTCGTCTTATCCAATGTGTCCTCTAAGTCGGCTGCGCTGGTGACGTCCACAGACAGTCTGTCTATGCCAGCAATCAAGCCAGCGTCCTTCCCCACTATTGGATTATCGGGCGAGTCTATTGCAGCCACGACCTCAAGGCCTTCCTTAACAGCCTCCGCAATAATACCTTTACCCATCCGTCCAACCCCAAGCATTGCAATCTTTGTCATTCTTCTATAGATACATGAACTACCCCCTTTTATCATACCCTCTGAGTAACGCAGGACAGGGAGCAGGTTTCATCGCCGTCTGCTATGCAGGTTTCCTCCTCTACAGCCCATTTTTTGCCTGTTGCGTTGTTCAAGCAGCCTTCGAGGATGCCTGCAAGGTAGATGCAGAGCTTCATCCCGATGTCCTCCACTCCATAGGAGAATAGGGACTCATCGACTGAAACATTGATCTTTTCCGGCTTATAGTTTACATCCAAAAATCCGACCTTAAGGTCCTCAAACAGCCTGCTCAGATGGTTCAAGGCGTTGGCTGCGCTCCCGAAGTTCATCCTCTGCGCTATCTTCCCACCCACAACCTTACCTGCATGTTTCACGAGGACCCTGTGTGGAGGAGACTGCGAGAGAAGAACGTAGTTGATGGCCTGAGTCATGTACATGTGTCCATAATCGTTCACGTGATCCCTCCCCATATACTTTCTCCCGCTTAATGCGATATCCAGGTATTGATCAAGCACTGCTTCAGCCTCCTTATGGGATACAGCTGGCATCTGGTGGATCACACTACCGCCATCCCTAAAAAGCTCTATAACACATCTATCATCACCCTTCGCAATGCATTTTGTTTCGATGCCGTCCCATGTTCCCCCCACGAGATACTCCAAGTGGCCGGAGATCACGCCCGCCTCAAAATAACATTGAGGGTTACTTACATTATGTATGGGAGAAGATGCTGTTTCTTTTATGGACACCACTATCTTTCCCTCCTTATTATCCACCCTATCAAAAGAGAGTATTCCACCCCCTGCCTCCAGCCAACCCTCGGCGAGTAAGTCCTGAATACTCTTGTCTTTAAGGGTCATCAGGGACAAGTTAGTCTTCTTTGCCAGGGGGAGAACAAGATCGGACAGATAGAAGGGGAGTACCTGATGTGCGCAGAAGTATCCGACAACCTTCCCCAACCGGTAGAGGTTTCTCACGAATAAGGGGGATATAGGAAGGAAGGAGTTGGTTATGACGTTAAGAAACGCCAGGTGACTGTAGTCTCCAAGCCTTGGCCTGACAGGCTTCACCTTGCCCTCATCGACTGCGGCAAGGGTTCTAACAGAGGCAAAGTTTCGTTCAATGAATGCGCCTGTTTTGTCCCTCCCCACCAGAGGTTCTATCAGAACCCTGCCGACTTCTTCAACGTTAATTTCCGAATCATCAGCACCCATTCTATCACTAAAGAAATGGTAATACCTACTTAAAAGATGGACTTTTCTGTGTTTATTCCCTCATTCTTAAGCAATGGATTTATTCCCATTCGAGCAGGTTCGGGAGGGTCAGCGGGAGTTCCTGGAGGATGCGAGGAATGCTATTCGGGAGAGATCGCATCTTGTGGCGCACGCGCCGACAGGAATAGGGAAGACCGCCGCAGCATTAAGTGCCGCCCTAGAGTATGCCATAGAAAACAACAAAACAGTCTTCTTTCTTACACCTAAGCATACACAACATACTATCGTGGTTGACACATTAAAGATGATAAAAAGGAGGTATGGGATAGAGTTCGTCATGGTGGACATAATAGGCAAACAGTGGACCTGCCCACATAATGTCAGAGACCTCGATTCCAGGGAATTCAATGAATTCTGCAGGACGATGAAGAAAGACGAACGCTGCAAATACTACAATAACGTGCGGAAGAGGAAACTGTCGAAGAATGCTAAGAGCATCATAGAAAGGATAAAAAAAGACACTATGCACAATGAAGAGATAAGCAGGCTCTGCTCAGACAATATGCTATGCCCCTACGAAATCTGCGTGGAAGTCGGCAAAGACTCTACAGTAGTAGTATGCGACTACTTCCATATGTTTTCCCCCCCAGTGAGGAAGGCCTTCATGTCCAAATTGAATAAAACCCTGAATAACGCAGTTTTGATCATAGACGAAGCCCACAACCTCCCGGATAGGATCAGAAAGCTCCTCAGCCATAAGCTAACAGAGTATTCGCTGAAGAAGGCGACAAAGGAGGCTAATTTCTTTGGATATGAGCATCTGAGCGACGCCTTCAGGGAGATGGTAAAGGTCTTCAAGAACCTGGGTAAAGGCATGCAGGAAGAGGAGAGACTGGTTAAGAGGGAGGAATTCATGGACTCATTAAGGGATAATATTGATCTAGATTATGGGGATCTTGTAGAGACAAGCCGGGAACTGGGGGAGGAAGTCCTGAAGATACCGAACAGGCACCGCTCCTATTCAAAAACAATATCCCGGTTCCTGGAAAAGTGGCGGGGAGAGGACATGGGTTATGCGAGAATCCTTAAGAGAGAGGAGATTACTTCTTTAACATACACGTGCTTGGATCCCTCGCTTTCAAGCACTGAGATATTCAAGGAAGTCCATTCCTCCATATTCATGAGCGGCACACTTGTTCCCTTAAGCATGTACGCCGACGTCCTAGACCTGCAGCATGGTAGAACAATCATGAGAGAGTATTCATCCCCCTTTCCCAAAGAAAACCGCCTCACATTATTGGTCCCGGGGGTGACGACAAAGTACTCCAAGAGGAGTGAATTCATGTATAGGAAGTATGCGAATCTCATAGCGAGTATCATCAGATTCATTCCCGGAAATGCCGCAGTATTCTTTCCATCATATAGGATCCTTGAGACGATAAGATCTGGGTTAAGCACCTTAGGGCACGGGAAGAAGATCCTTGCGGAGAGGCAGGATATGAAGAAGGAGGATAGGACTCAATTGTACAATCAACTGGTTAGCTCTCGAAAACCAGGAGTCTTGCTATTGGGTGTGCAAGCAGGCTCTATGTCAGAGGGCGTGGACTACGCGAACAACATACTTGATGGGGTGATCGTGGTCGGCCTGCCGTTGGAGATACCTAATTTAGAGGTGAAATCCCTTATAGAATACTACGACTTCAAGTTCGAACGCGGCTGGGACTACGGTTACATCTATCCAGCGATGAACCGCGCCCTCCAAGCCGCTGGCAGATGCATCCGCTCCGAAACAGACAAGGGCGTCATCGTCTTGATGGATGAGCGCTTCAACTGGAAGAACTACTCCAAGTGCCTCCCCCACGACTTCGAACCCACCATAACAGAGATGCCAGAAAAATACATAAAGAGGTTTTTCGGATGAAAGAGATTTTTAGGA
Source organism: Candidatus Altarchaeota archaeon (assembly GCA_016931955.1). GTDB lineage: Archaea > Altiarchaeota > Altiarchaeia > IMC4 > QMZM01 > JAUWTD01. The sequence goes on from JAFGDV010000005.1 coordinate 9,615, forward strand.
GGGATTTTGGTAATGGCCTGGTTTTGTTGGCTGAGGATAGACCGAATACTAAGAAGGCGGCTTTGTTTGTCGGCGTTGGGGTGGGCTCTGTCAACGAAGATGATAGATTGAATGGTGGATCGCACTTCAACGAGCATCTGCTGTTCAAGTCGAACCAGCACCGCACCGCCCGGGAGATAATCGAGGATCTGGAGTACTCAGGCTCCATCGTGAACGCCTGCACCACGTGGAAGTATACTGGGTTCTATGCGAAGACACCACAAAAAAGCCTCCAAGAGGCGGTCCGCATACTCTTCGAGGCCGCGACGAACCTTGACTACGACGAAAAAGAATTCGAGCTCGAACGCCAGGTCATCCTGACAGAGATACAGAACTTCATCAATTCCCCGGAAAAACATGCCTTGACTGGCCTATTCATTCCGACGCTCTTCTCTGGGACTCCCCTGAAACGCAAGATAGAGGGCACTGTCGGATCAATGGGTAAGATCAGAAAGAGGGAACTTGAATCATTCAAGAAGAGGTATTATGTTCCTAGTAACATGGTCATCGCAGTCTGCGGGAGATTCGACAGAAAAAAACTGGAGGAGATGGTTGGTTCAACCTTCGGAACATTAAAGAGGGGGCACGTTCCCCGGAAGGCGAAAATACAGATAGGTAATCGCCGCCGCTTCAAGGAGGAGAAACGCTCAGACATAAACCAATGCTATATGCACTTAGGCTACCGAGTTCCTGGCTTCTCTGGGAGGGACTTCTTCCCCTTGGAGATGCTGTCTTCACTGCTCTCCGAGGGTATGTCGTCGCGGATGTTCCATGAGCTGCGGGAGACGAGGGGGATAGGTTACTCAGTCGGCAACTTCTTCTACCCTAATGGGGATGAGGGCATGTTCATCTCCCACGCAGACGGCTTCGATCCTCGAAGGACTGAAGAAGCTAAGGACGTTATACTGACGATATTCGATGACCTGAAGAAGAACAAGGTGGGAAAGAGAGAATTCAATGGAACGAAGAAGCTCATGATCTCACACTACGACGACGTGTTGGAGAAGATAACCGAACGCTCGATGATGATGTTCTTATCCGAGTTCTTTAGGATACCGTTCGATTTCAGGGAGAAGGAGAAACACATCAAAGACGTTAGTAGAGAGGATATCCTGGAGGCTGCGAGGGAATACTTGTTGGGGGAATACGTCCTGACTTTGCTGAGCCCAGGGTAATTAATAAGGATAGAATACCCTATCGTATAAACTATAAGTCGCTTCTTCTCCAGTTATTTCAGCAGAAATGATAACCTTCCAAGAAGAGCCCTACCCAGACGATAGGACCTATGGGATACTATGCCCCCTGGTGAAGAGATGGTTTAAGGGGAAGTTCCGAGAGTTTGCCGTACCCCAAAAGTACGCCCTGCTTAACATACACAATAGGCTTAACACATTGGTTTCCGCCCCAACTGGATCGGGTAAGACCCTCACTGCTTTTCTGTCCATAATAAATGAGCTGGCGTCTCTCTCAGAGAAGAACATGCTGGAGGATAAGGTCTACTGCGTTTATATTTCCCCCCTAAAGGCATTAAACAACGACATAGAGAAGAACCTTAGAGAACCCCTGACTGAGATGGAGGAGCTCATAGGAAAGCCCATGGGCATCAGGGTCGTGGTTAGGACAGGCGACACACCCTCTTCCGCTAAGTCGAGGATGTTGGACAAACCGCCGCATATCCTGATAACAACACCTGAGACGCTATCCATCGTCCTGAATGCCCCGAAGTTCAGGCAACTCCTAAAGGACGTGAAATGGGTCATCGTAGACGAAATACATTCACTCGCCGAGAACAAGAGAGGAGTGCATCTGAGCCTTACATTGGAGAGGCTGCAGAATCTGGCTGGGAGGTTCACCCGGATTGGTTTATCTGCCACTATCTCCCCACTAGATAAAGTGGGTGAATTCCTCGTAGGCTACGAGAACGGGGAAGTGAGGGACTGCAGGATCATAGATGTTCAGTTCCTCAAGAAACTGGACCTCAAGGTTCTGACTCCTGTAAAGAATATAATGGACACCACCCAAGATGAGCTCCAGAACTCCCTCTACAGGCTCATTGACGACCTGGTGTCCTCACACAAGACAACGCTGATCTTCACCAACACACGCAGCGGGACTGAGAGGGTGGTGCACAACCTCAAGAGCAGGTTTCCTAACAGATACAGCGACAACATCGGAGCCCATCACTCATCCCTCTCCAGGGAACACCGGGTTGCTGTTGAGAACAGCCTGAAGGAGGGCAGACTAAAGTGCGTTGTTTCCTCGACCAGCCTGGAGCTTGGGATCGACATAGGTTACATCGACTTGGTAATATTACTCGGTTCGCCGAAGTCTGTAGCAAGAGCCCTGCAGAGGGTGGGCAGGTCAGGGCACAGGCTTCATGAGACCGCAAAGGGTAGGATCATCGTAATGGATAGAGACGATCTGGTGGAATGCTCCGTACTATTGAAGAACGCACTCGAAGGGAACATAGATAAGATCCATATTCCAACAAATTGTTTGGATGTTCTCGCACAACAGATCTATGGGATCTGCATCGAGGAGAAACAGTACATAGAGAACATCTTCCACCTCGTTAGGAGGAGCTACTGCTACCATGACATCCTCAGACAAGACTTTGACTCGGTTTTGGACTACCTATCAGGTGAATACGTCGCCTTGGAGGAGAGGAGCGTCTACGCGAAGATATGGGTCGACCATATGACAGGGATGATGGGTAAACGCAGTAAACTCGCACGGGTCCTATACTCAACCAATGTGGGCACGATACCTGAGGAATCCTATGTGACGGTAAAGATCGGAACACAGAGGGTGGGCAAGGTAGAGGAGGGCTTCCTGGAGCGGCTGAAGAAGGGCGACATCTTCGTCTTAGGAGGTAACATATACCAGTTCAGATACGCCAGAGGCCAGACAGCCCAGGTATCCCCAGCAGTGGGTAGAGTCCCCACAGTCCCCTCATGGTTCTCAGAGCAGCTTCCTTTGAGCTTCGATCTGGCGTCGAGTGTGGGCAGATTCCGCCGCCTGATGGAGGAGAGGCTTGATATAGGAGAGGGAAAAGACGACATCGTTAAATTCATCCTAGACTTCCTCTACGTGGACGAGAACTCGGCTAATTCACTCTATGAGTACATTAGGGAGCAGTTCCTGTATGCTGAGATCCCAACAGACAAGAGGGTTCTGGTCGAATTCTATCGGGGATTCAGGGGTGAAAAGTATGTCATATTTCACTCCCTGTACGGCAGGAGGGTGAATGACGCACTATCCAGAGCCATAGCCTACGTCATATCCAAGCGCGAGAGACGGGACATCATGATATCCCTCACAGACAACGGCTTCTATCTCTCAGCCGGTTCCAGCGGAGTCAACGCGCTGCAGGCTCTCGAAGACATCAAGTCCCTAGATCTTAGGAAGACCCTGACTAAGGCAATCGACAGAACAGAGGTTCTAGCCCGCCGCTTCAGGCATTGCGCAACCCGCAGCCTCATGATCCTGCGAACCTATAAAGGACGTAGGAAGTCTATCGGCAGACAGCAGATCGGCTCCAAGGTCCTACTGAACTTCGTCAAAAAACTGCCTGGAGAGTTCCCTATCCTTAAGGAAGCGAGGCGTGAGGTCTTAGAGGATCTCATGGATGTCAGTAACGCTGAGAAGATACTCAACGGAATCAGGTCTGGCGAGATAAGGATTGAGGAGGTTTCCACCGAAATCCCGTCCCCTTTCGCATTGAACCTCATCGCTCAAGGCTACATGGATTACCTCAGATTAGAGGAGCGCCTTGAGTTCATAAAGAGAATGCATGAAGCTACTCTACGCAGGATCGGTCTGAAGAGATGATCATTTGGTTATCATCGTCCCATTGCCGCGCTCCGTTAGCAGTTCCCCGAGGATTGCGTGCTCTCCAGCCTTTATGATATGCACCTGCTCCACCCCCTGATCGATTGCCTTGATCCCGGACTCGAGTTTAGGTATCATCCCACCCGTCACTGTCTTGTTTTTTACGAGTTTTTTAGCCTCACTGACGCCTACCTTCCCTATCAGCCTGCCTTCTTTATCCAGGACGCCTTCCACATTGGTCAGATTTATTATCTTTGTCGCATTCAATGCTTTTGCGAGCGCCCCTGCCGCCACATCTGCATTGATGTTCAGTAGCTGCCCTCCCCCATCCACGCCGATTGGATAGATCACCGGCATGTATTCGTTTTTCAGCATATCGTGTATTAGCCCCAGGTCTACATCCTCCACTTCACCAACATACCCTAGCCCCCTCTTTTTCCTCTTCGCCCTAAACAAGCTCCCACCTAAGCCTAAAGCTATCGTTTTCTCCTTGTTCACCTTCCCTATTATCCTGTTGTTCACCTGATGCAGGCAGCTTACCACAACATCCAGCGTCTTTTCGTCGGTTATCCTCTCACCCCGTATAAAGCGCGGCTTCAATCCGAGTTTCTCCATCTTGGAGGATATCAAGGTGCCGGCGCCGTGCATGACTATTATCTTTATGCCAACATCATGCAATAGGATCAGGTCTAAGGCAATCGACTCCAGTACTTTCTCATCCGAGAGGATCTCCCCACTGAACTTTATTATGAACACCTGATCCTTGAATTTCTTGATGTAGTGGAGAGCCTCAATCAACTCCCTAGTATTCGCCATCTTCCCTTAATTATGTATACTCTAGGGATAAAAACAGGTTAGAATAGTAGGGATAGAACCAAGGTCCATAGGAAAAAAAACAACAGAGTGAGGCTGACCCACAGAAACAATCCCTTCAGTATCTTTACTACATAACCACCTCGCTTTCGCAACTCAAAAAACCAGAGCACCATGTAGGATGCCAGAATAGATGTTGATAGCACATAATAGACTATATCCGTCATCCTTGGGATGAAGTGGACACCAGAGGTTACTCCACCAAGAGACCTTTTTCCCATGTATTCCACGCACAATTCGTCCGTCGGAGCCATGGCATAATATAGTAGCGCGGGCAGCATGACCAACAGGATGAGAAAGACCATACCATCAGTGTTCTTTTTCAGGGAGAATAGACATGCGATGGGATAACCCAGCAGCGAAAAAAAGATGGAAAAGAAAAAGTATCTCCAGAATTCATCAATGAACAACACAGGAATGAATACAAACAGCGAAAGATAGATTGCAATAAGGACAAGGGAGATGATGACCCTTTTCCGGTCAGGCTTCAGTAGATTCCTCACCCACATCTTACATCAAAGATATTTATTGTATACATCCTAGATAAGTTACCGTGGATGACCCAGACTCTCTTCTAACACTGGTTTTAATAGCCATCATAGTGCTCATAGTAACCCGATACGACAGCAGGAGGGCGAATATCTCCTCCCTAGAATATAAGGTCTATTCTTGCGTGAACCTTGAGCGAACGCGGATGGGTCTGTCAGCCCTCGAATTAAACGATGCCATGTCGGACGTGGCTAGGAAGCACAGCAGGGACATGGCTCATAGATCCTATTTCTCCCACAAGAATCTAACAGGCGAATCACATTCAGAGAGGCTTGAAGGTGAGGACATACACGTAGAGGGGGTGTCGGCGGAAAACATAGCAAAGTATAGCATCGTCTCCTCCATAACACAACCAGATAACATAAAGTCCTACCGCTCCCTGGATGAGTTAGCGAAGGCAGTGGTGAGTGGATGGATGCACAGCACAGGCCACCGGAAGAACATAGGCAACGCTGATTTCAGGAATACGGGTATTGGAGTATCACTCGGCCTCGACGGGGAAACATACTATTTCACTCAGGTCTTCACAGGCGGCTAGCTGCTCAGTATATGATCCACTTTCTCGATAAAACGCCAGCATATGATCAACTGCGCGAGGTTTGTTGAGGTGATGTATTCCCCCCCTTTGCTGAATAGGTGAGTTTCCTCCCTACCAGTATACGCGCTTATCTTCGCCTCAAGGCTCTCTACAACATCCCTGTGAATCATCCCATCCATGGACAGTATCCCGACATTGTGTCCATAGTAGTCGTCTCTCTGGAACTCCAGGCTAAAGTTCTTCTTTGACAGTTGCAGGAGCGTTGATAAATCAATCGACAGGTTCATTTCACTCAACGGCACGTCCACTATCCTCTGCATAAGCCGTATAGAGTACACATCCGGCTCGGTATAACGAGATTCCTGGACCTGAATCAAGACCTCAGCGTATATCTTCTGAACGTCAACGTATTTCTCGTAGTCGGGCTCCCTTACCATCATCTCCTCCAGGACGTCTTCTTTTTTATGCCCCCTCTGCCCCACATCCCTTTTAATCTTCCACTTTCTCTTGACTCTGCGGTCAGGGTCGACGAAGATCTTAAAATCAGATAGTTCCCGCAATTCCTCGCTGAAGAAGGGATGCAGTCCTTCAATGATCACCACCTTTGTCGGCTTAAAGGGCACTGGTTCCCTGAATGTGCCGTCTGAGTGATCATACACTGGCTTCATTATTTCACGGCCCCCCCTCAATTCGCCCAAATCTTGGACCAACCTGCCAAGATCGTTTGCCCCAGGATTCAGCGGCGTGACACCCTTCTCCTTCCTCTGTTTACGGTCAAGGGAGTGGTAGTCGTCCAGTGAAAAGGAGCTGACCAAGTCGTCACCAAGAATCCTTTTTATGCCTTCCACAAAAGTAGTCTTCCCCGACCCGCTGTCCCCAGCAACCCCCACAACAAATACCCTATCGGATCCAAACAGCCGTTCCTTAAAAGACATCCCATTAATCATTTACGTGAGACAACATAAAACCAAGGGTATTTATCCAAGCGTATCCATTAGTTAAGCGAGGTGGTTTAGGATGGATGTTGAGTACATCCTCAACGGCCCAGTTGGGGAGACCTGCATCGACTGCGTTAATTTCAGGCATAACGTGGAGGATCCTTCCAAGGGGACATGCTTCGGCAGAGAGGTTGCCGCAACAGGCCGCTGCAAGTTTTTCAAGAAAAAAACAACTAGGGTTTCTCATTAAGCGTGTAGCAGTTTCTGCCAGCATCTATTATGTAACCAACGTAGGGTTGATAGCTCAGCAGCGATAATATGAAAGAGGACCAGAAGCCTGCTTCAATCCCCCCAACCAGATCGTCTGCACACAACATCCCTTTCTCAGCCAATAGATGCCACACCTCCCTGATCCACTTGACATCGATGAACTCCGGCTCAGAGCTCTCCTTAGTCATCACAGAGACACCCTCATCAGAGAAATCCACTACAGTAACATCTCCGACTCCGCAGATCCTAACCACCTTATTAGCGGACAGAAAATCTTTTACATCACACCAAACATCCTGAAAATCCATGATATATAGAACAGGGGTTAAATAGGTATTAATACAATTGATTAACATGATCCACCCCATGGGTGCGAATCTGCTGGCTCTGCTATGCATCACTGCAGGCATTCTGGGCCTGATAAGCGCATACTATGAGTGGAGCGGGGATCCTAATGCACCAAGCTTCGTGAGAACAATACAGAACAAAGTCAACATAACAGCGTTGTGGAGTTTCATACTATCCATCCTACTCACCCTATTGGGTGTGGGCCTATGGCATATGGAGAGATGGGCTTGGAGCTTGGCCACCATAACAACACTAACAGGAGCCATCGGTTCCCTGGTAACCGCCAACGCAGGAACCTTCTTCATCAGCGTCTTCATCTTCCTCTACCTACTACATGCAAGGAAAGACTTCGAAATCCATGAAAGAAGCAGAGAAGACAAAAACGCCTGGGCAAACGCCCTAAAAAAACCCTACGAGTAATAGGATCATGCAACCAAAAGTCTCTATCATAATGCCATCACACAACGAAGGTAGGAACATCCACAACACGATAGAGAGCATACTGAACAATACCGGATACGAAAACTATGAGGTAATTGTTGTCGATGATGGCTCAACGGATTCAAGCTGCGATCAACTGAACAAAGCGTATGTTAAGGCCTACAGGACAAACAGGTTAGGGGCTGCGAGGGCACGCAACTATGGAGCCTCTAAGGCAAAGGGGGAGATACTTATCTTCTTAGATGCCCACATGACCATAGGATCTAACTGGATGACGGAGATAGTTAACGAATTAGAGGAACACCCGGACAGCGTTGTTACAACAGCAGTATATAACACCAATAAGGAGACTTCACCTATACGTCCCATAGAAGAGGATATGGGAAGGGCTTATGGAATCACCTTTGGCAACTGGCGTTTGGAGGCTGAATTCCTGCCGAAGAAAAAAGACGAGTCCTATGAAGTTCCGATGGCTATAGGGCACTCTATTGTAGTAAGAAGGGATTTATTCAACAATGTTGGAGGATTCGACAATGGGCTTATCGTATGGAGTCTGGAGGATATAGAATTCTGCATGAGAATCTGGCTAATGGGTTTCTCTGTCCGAGTTATACCCTACGTGGAACTAGGACATAAGTTTGGGGCCTCATTCCCATACCACATGAGTAGTTATGTAATTGATAGGAATACCCTGAGAATCGCTTTCTCCCATTTTAAACCGGAACGCTACAAGAAGGTCGTCGAGGCCTTGATGGTGGATGACGGCTTCTGGCTTGCATACATCTCAAATCTGCTCAGCGATGTACACCTACACAGACACCAACTTCAGTCGAGAAGAAAACACAATGACGATTGGTTCTTTGAAAGATTCAACATGGAACCAAAGACCTTCGCGGAGTTATGGGAGCCCAAACCCGAGGAAGGACCCTACCTCTTGTAGCCTATCTTTCTCAGAAAGCTTTTCCTGGCTTCCTTGTCTTTTTCGGATTCAATACCCTTCGGCTTCACTCCGTCTATCACGCCCAGGATGCCCCTACTATCACCCTTTTCGATGATCACCACCTCCAATGGATTGGCGGTGGCTGCATAGATACGACAGACCTCGGGGACGGCTTTGATAGCATTCAATACATTGACTGGATAACAGTCTCTGAGGAATACTATGAAGGAGTGGCCTGCCCCTATCTTCTGCGCATTCTCCTCCGCCAGTTTCACAAGCTTGGGATCACTTCCATCTGAGCGTATAAGGCAGTCCCCTGATGCCTCACAGAAAGCTAAACCGAACTTTATTCCTGGAACGGCTGTGACCAATGCCTCATAGATATCCTCCACCGATTTAATGAAGTGTGTCTGCCCTAGGATGACATTCAACTCAGCTGGTTTCTCCACTTCTACGGTGTCTATCTTGATGATCTTGACCATGTAATAGATTGCAACGGGTTTCTTAAAAGACGATGAAAGTATTTATTCCATGAAGTCGAATTCCTAAATAGGAAGATGCTGAGGAAAAGATTCTCACGGGAAGTATCCGAGCTTATGAAGGATTTCAGCTCATCTATTGAAGCAGACAAGGAGATGCTCTTAGATGATATCTGGGGCAGTCAGGCTCATGTGATAATGCTCTCAAAGCAGGGGATCATAGAGTGTAAAGACGCTAAAAACATATTGAAGGCTCTGGAGACGTTGAGGGAATACTGCATTCAGGGAAGATTCGAACTCGACCCCGCACTGGAAGACGTGCACATGAACCTGGAACGCTTTGTGGTAAAGGAAGTTGGGGAAAACGTCGGCGGAAGAATGCATACTGCCCGCTCCAGAAACGATCAAGTCGTCACAGATACTAGGATGAAGTTGAGGGTGCATATTTTGGGGATAGAGGAGTCCCTTTTTGACCTGGAGAAGACCCTTATCAGGATAGCTGAGAAGTCCACTGAAAAGATTATGCCAGGCTATACTCACACACAGCAGGCTCAGCCGATAACCCTCGCATATTGGGCAACTGCCTATGTTAGCATGCTGTCAAGAGACGCTAAAAGGCTGAAGAATTCTTACATTAGCGTGAACAAGAGCCCACTTGGCGCATGTGCCCTAGCAGGCACCTCTTTTCAGACGGACAGAAGGTTTACTGCAAAGCTCCTGGGCTTCGACGACACAGTAGAACATGCGCTGGACGCGGTAAGCTCGCGAGACTTCATAGTCGAGACCCTTGCAGCGCTGTCCATTCTTATGTCAAATCTGTCAAGGCTCTCAGGGGAGCTTATACTGTACAGCACAATAGAATATGGGATAGTTGAGCCCGGGGAGGGATACACTACTGGAAGCTCTATCATGCCCCAGAAGAAGAATCCTGACGCAGCTGAACTTGTTAGGGGTTTGACGGGACATGTTTATGGCGCATTAATCCAATCGCTGACCATCCTAAAGAGTCTACCCCTGGGATACAACCGCGACCTACAGGAGGATCGGGTTCTCTTGTGGAACTGCCTTAAGCGGGTGAACACCGCGCTTCAGGTATTGGCGGGAATGCTATCATCTTCCAAATTCAAGGAAGATAGGATGCTGGAGCTTGCTGGCAGGGGTTTCTCTACCGCGACCGAGTTAGCCAACTATCTAACCGAGGAAGGGATGCCCTTCAGAAAGGCTCATGAGTTAACCTCAAGAGTGGTCGGTGAACTCCACCGTAAGGGACGAGACTTCAGGGACTTTGAGCATACAATGGGGGTGTTGGAGAAACACCGGATCAAGGTGGATGGAAGAGTACTTAAGGATATTCTCGACCCGGGAAGGGCTGTTGAGAGAAGCAGAAGCTTGGGCTGCACCTCGCCCAATGAGGTTAAGAGGTTGATTAAAGCCTTCAGGAGGGGGATGACTGAATCGGAGAGTGACCTGCGGAAGAGGAAAAACAAGCTGAAGAAGGCGAGAGAGCACACGGATAAGTTAATACGGGAGTTACTAGGATAAGAGCACTGGGGAGGATACCTCCCTCTCACAGTACTTGCAGCTTAGGATGAGTGGGTCCTTCTGTTTCACGATGAAGACGGATTCGATGGGCTCACGTTCCTTGTTTGTGATACACTGCGGGTTAGGGCATTTTATTATGCCCACTATCAGCTCGGGCAGAGAAACCCGTTCCTTGCTTATGACCCTATAGTCTTTTATCTTGTTTATGGTAGCCTCCGGCGCGATAATCGCTATCTTGTTCACCTCGCTGCTGTCGATGTCCCTGTTCTCGACCTTAACTATGTCTTTCCTCCCCAAGTCCTTGCTGGGGACGTTCATCGCCAGTGTTACAGCATCCCGGAAGTTGCCATAAATCCCCAGAATCCGCAAAACGTCAAGGGCCCTCCCCTGCTTGATATGGTCTATAACGATCCCATTCTTTATGGTCTTAATCTTAAGTCTCTGGTCTTTTTTATCGGCCATCACCGCTCACCCGAATCCAATACCACAGACCAGACAAAGCAACGCCATCCTCACGGGTATGCCATTCCTGGCCTGCTCAAAATAGCGAGCATGCCTGGTCGAATCCACATCAGTGCAGATCTCCGAAACCCTTGGCAGAGGGTGCATGATTATCGCATTATCTTGGATTCCTTCAAGGCTTTTCCTGTTCAGTATGTAGGCGTCCTTAACTCGCTCATACTCCTGCTGATCGGGGAACCTCTCCTTCTGGATTCTTGTGATGTAGACAACATCCGAGTCTCTTACGTTAAGCTTCGTCGTCTCCTTCACCTGCATGCCTTTCTCCGTCAGTGTTTTCACTATCTGCCTTGGAGCCCTTAGTTCCTGAGGGGATACAAACCTTATATTTACGTTGTAGTTTTCGAGGGCGCTCGTCAGGGAGTGCACAGTCCGCCCGTATTTGAGGTCGCCTACTATGCATATACTGAGTCCGTCTATGTCCTTGAACTCCTTCTTTATCGTGTACAGGTCGAGGAGGGTCTGGGTTGGGTGCTGGTTCGCTCCATCTCCCCCGTTTATGATCGGGGAATCACTGTATTCCGATGCCAGTCTAGCGGAACCCTCAACTGGGTGCCGGATCACTATAACGTCGGCGTAGCCTGAAACTATCCTTACAGTGTCGGCTATCGTCTCCCCCTTGACCTCAGATGTTATACCAGGGTGATCAAAGCCGATGGTAACCCCTCCAAGACGCTTCATAGCCGCCTCAAAGGACATCCTGGTACGGGTAGAGGGCTCAAAGAAGAGGTTTGCCAGGATCTTACCGTTCATCAGAGAAGAGGTTCTACTGTCAAAGAGTTTCCCCTCCATGATGGCAGACTTCCTGAGGACGAAATCGATTTCCTCCCGAGAGAAGTCATTGATCGAAATAATGTGTTTTTTAGTCCACTTCATACTCGTCGTTATAAATGTGGAGTTCACCAATAAATACACGTATGGTCGAAGACGAAGTATACTCCGTAGACACTTCCATTAAACGAAACCTGTGGTTAGTATACATATCCACAATAGTTCTAATTGCCATATTTTTTGGGGTTTAAACCAGGGATTTGGGTGGGACCTTAAAGGCCCTCTCCTCCTTATGTGCATATATGCCTTGTGGAGCACTAAAAGAGCATATACACAAGCGCGTGAAACAGTAAGTAATCCTGTAATCCTAAAGGAGGATGCTTTGATATTAGACAACAAAGAGGTGCATTTCAGAGACATAAACTCCGTAGGAAGAGCACTTATCTACGGATGGCTTAAAGCCGAATGCGGACGTGCTGCAATACGTCTGAGACATAATCAAGAAGATCAATATATCATTTTATCTGCTGATAAAAACGAGAAGCTTACAGGTTATCGAGCTTATCAATCCTTTTGGGATACTAATAGACGGTTCATGAACAGTCTCGCGGAACATATAGAGAACGCAGGAATCCGAATAGAGAAGAAAATGAGCTGGGATAAACAAGAAATCAAGATCACTAACTTAGATAAGAAAAGCAGCATTAAAGTAGGTCTTACCTAATAATTACTAAGATGAAAACGGTACTCGCCTATTCTGGGGGCCTTGACACTTCGGTCTGCGTCAAGTGGCTGCAGGAAAACTACAAGACAGATGTTATCACATTAACGCTTGAACTGGGTCAGAACAGGAAGGACATGAAGGAGATAGAGGAGAGGGCGAAGGAACTCGGGGCAATAAAGACGTACAGCATAGACGTCAGCCGCGAATTTATAGGAGAGTATGTTCATCCCGCGATAAAGGCCAACGCCCTTTATGAGGGAAAGTATCCGGTTGCGACCGCATTATCCCGTCCACTGATAGGGAAGTGGCTGGTCAAGATAGCGGAAAAAGAGAAAGCCGATGCTGTATCGCACGGCTCAACTGGGAAGGGAAACGATCAGGCGAGGTTCGAGCTCACAGTAAGAGCCTTAAACCCCGAGCTGGAGATAATCGCCCCGGTCAGGGAGTGGAACATGACTCGAGACAAGGAAGTGGAGTACGCGAAAAAACACAGGATCCCGATTCCTCCGAAATCAAAATACAGCACAGACGAAAACCTCTGGGGGAGGAGCATCGAGGCAGGTCCGCTTGAGGACCCCATGAAGAAGCCGGAAGAAGATGCATTCGATTGGACCACACAACCTGAAAAAGCACCTGAGAAGGCGGAAAGGATCGAGATAGGGTTCAATTGGGGGGTCCCAGTAGGATTGAACAACAAGAAACTGGAGTCTGTAGAATTAATCAAGGAATTGAACAAGCTTGGAGGAAAACACGGCGTGGGGAGGATAGACATGATAGAGGACCGTCTTGTAGGGATAAAATCAAGGGAAGTCTATGAGTGCCCTGCAGCAACCATCCTATTGGAAGCACACCGCGAATTGGAGAGGCTTACACTCACCAGAGAGCAGAACCTGTTCAAGGAACATATTGACAGAAAATGGGCTCAACTCACCTACTTCGGGCAATGGTATGAGCCCCTGAGGGAGGACTTGGATGCGTTCATCAATAAGACGCAGGAAGTTGTCTCAGGCATAGTGGTGATGGAGCTCTACAAGGGCAATGCCAGAGTCGTGGGCAGAAGCTCACCTAACTCCCTCTATGACCTGGGTCTTGCAACCTATGACAGAGGCGACAGATTCGACCACAAGCTCGCTGAAGGATTCCTTAGGCTGTGGGGGCTGCCCTCAGAGATCGCTGGGAGACGGAAGAGAAAACTCTAATTTCTTCTTTTCTCCCACACTACGTTTCCTTTCCTCAGTATTTTTCTTATCCTGTGCATTGGTATCTGGTTTTCTGCTGACTGGAAGAAGTCTCCTTGCAGTTGTATTTCTGTGAACCTGACTTCTCTTAGTTTTCCCCTGTCCAGGTACATGATGCTGTATTCCTCTGGCTTCAGTTTCCTGTCCCATCGGATGCGGTTCAACGCATCCTTTTCCATCACTTCCTTGTCGGATAATTCCATTCCCTACAACCCCAGATATTATTTTTCTGCACAGAGAAAAAAACCCTTTATTTCCAATCAGATAGGATAAGTAGACAATAAATTATTCGACGACTTCAGTCGGCGGATTGTTTATTACAAAGTCGGCAGAATACAGCAA
>JAFGDV010000019.1 GCA_016931955.1 Candidatus Altarchaeota archaeon
AGATTGCTGAGGCTGCTGAGACTGCTGAGGCTGCTGTTGCTGAGGTTGAGGGGGCTGAGATTGCTGAGGCTGCTGAGACTGCTGAGGAGGCTGCTGCTGAGGTTGAGGAGGCTGAGATTGCTGCACCAACACCTGCATCCGCGCGTCTAATTTCTTTTCTATGGCCTTTTTTAGTTGTTGTTCGTCGGCGGTCGTCATCTTATCATATAAGCCATATGTAGTCTTCGCGTGTTAGTTTATTCTCTAACCGCAAATAAATACTTGATGTTACCCCCACATCTTCTTCGACTTCCTCTAGGACTATGTTTGTTGTCACATGTCCTTGAGTGTTACCCGTCACCTTAGCAGTCATTGAACTGTCTCTGTTTTCGCCATCTATCATGTTTCCTCCGAAGCTCAGGAATAGGCTGCAGTTGCAGTTCAAGAAGTTGAAGGTCCAAGAGGAGGTGTCGTTTCTGGCGACTGAGATTGAGCTACTGTGTTCGGTGTTCGCGAATTTCGCGTTTATGACCACCTCCAAATCCCCTGAAGCGGATTGGTTTACCACACCTGCAAGGTTTTCGTCGAAGTCTATTTCTATCACGTATTTTTCTATCGCGGCCGCGTCTCCGCTTTTATTGTATACTTGGATCTCTTCTTTGTCAAAGCTCGGATATCCATAGACTATGTCATATGGCTTTATCGTGAATCTTGGATCTGATAGGCCGGTTATGGTCAAGTCGGCTCCTATCTCTTGGGAGTAATGATCTTCTATGAAGTCTTTATAAAGGATCATCGTGTTTGCCCCGTTTTTCAGAGGAAGATTATCTTTGAAGGAGACTGTTATGTGACCACCTGCCCGTTCTATGGAAGCAGAAATCCCAAGCATGTCTTCTACGTCTGTTTCTACGTCGTCGAATACGTTGCTGGCCTTCTCAGCCAATAGGTCTCTTGGAATTCTCTCTGTTGCGAAAAAACTAGCTAAGCTGACGATTGATAGCGATATCAGAATCGTCAATATCGTGAACAGGAACCCCTTATTGTCCATTATACCACATCCTCAGACTGGCGACATAGAATTGGGAGTTGGAGACAACCGATCTCTTGACGAGGGAACTCCTCTTAGGTTCCTCGCATTCGGAACCATAGTGGAACACTAACTCATTGTTTTGGTCCAGGATATCTAAGTCAAAACATAAGTCGTCAGGTAGAGAAGAACGCATCTTCTCTACACCTATGGGGTCACCATCCACTGCCTTCCTTAGGTGGCCTTGTTTTTCTGCCACAGTCAACACATCCAAGGAAAGAGAGTATAGATGTTCTTCGTAGGATATCTTTGGTGTAGATACCAAGTATAGGGAAACAGATATTATCCCCAAAGCAACAGCCAACGCCCACATTGAATCTACTGTAAAGAGACCCGTCATCTTCTGTTATCTTTTGCTCTTTCACAAAGAAATACTTTACGCTAATAGTACAGTTTAAGGCTCAATCTGACCAGATTGTCTTCTAAGATCGCGTATCTGTCGACGCGGATGTGTGACCTGTTGATGCTGTTTCCGAATGAGTACAGTGGAATCTCGTCGGCTCCCTTTACGTCGTGTATGAGCAGGTGGAAGTCTTCCCTGCTTAAGCCGAGAAGATCCCTCATCTGCTCATACTCGAATGTGTCAAATCTCTCCAGTTTGTCCTTATCCAAGACATTCGGCTGAGAAGAGAATCCTACAGCGTAGACTGTGCTTGGATTCAGTGTATCAAGTTGCTCCCAGTTAGGCGGATTGCCGGGAGTTTTTACCAGCATCTCGGTTATATCCAGTCCCTTGTAGTAAGTCGACCTCCTGTCCTCGAAGTGGTTTATTTTGTTTGTCATCTCACCCCATGTGCCGATCATGACGAATAATATGAACAGGAATATGCCCGCAGCTATTACTAGATCGAAATTTGAGATCTGGGCTTTCTTATGCATTTTCCAAGTAGATTGTACCATTTATGTTGCTTATCTTGATGATTCCCGGATTTAGGTCTAATCCGTTCTGCGCACCATATATGTCCCTTGTCAAGGTCCTATGTGAGGGATTCCTCTCCTCTCTTATGGAGTAATTCAACATCACCATGCCAGGGAATACCTTTATTCCGTAGGCCCTTCCACCGTGGAGGGTTATGGGCAGCGTCACATACTTCACTGCGCCGTTTCCTGCCAGGTATTGGCTGTTTATCTCCTGCGCCAGTTTTTCTGCGACATGTTTTGAATTCAAGCCTTGTATGGTCTCTTCGGTTATCTTGTATTGTGTGTCGGCGTAATTCAATATAAAGGCGAAGAAGAACATTGCGATGATTATTGACACCAGGAAGTCCACTGAGACCTGGCCTCGTCTGTCCGTCTTACATGCAGCAGCAGTGTGTGTAGCCTTCATCTTTGATGCAGTAGGTGTTTCCGGAGAGCACATTATTCCAGCCGATGGAGCAATTGTTTTCGCAGTTCCAGCTGCTGTAGTTTTTATTAAGACATGCGTCCATGCAGCTGATATAGCAACAGCAGGTGTCGGTCGACGGCTCATGTATGCTACAGTATCTTTCGCTTCCGAAGGGGTTGTAGCCTTCATAGTTCATGTTGCATTCGCTCTGGTTTTCCCTGCACAATCCACTATAAAACTTGCTGTACTGACACCATTCGCCGCAGTCCTCCGTTGTCACGTTAACCACCAATGTGGCGTTAGTCAGTGCTTCACTTGTGACCGTTATATCCCCAGTATATACTCCGAGGGAGGCATTCTCCGGGACCTGGAGGATAGCGTTCTTGTACACGCAGGCAGACGGGGACAGATCACCTAGGTTCTTCCCCTCCGGGAACAGTATCCAGTCGGCGGCTTCAGAGGTCGTTATCATGACACCATAAAGCTTAGTGTCACCTGTGTTGCATATCGACAATACCTTGGTTTCCCGCCACCCAGCCCCGACCGAAGTATTCCACAAGTTGGGGGATATCTTCAGTATCTCCCTCCGCTTCACCCAGATGGACAAGTCCACGTACAATAGATCCGTGCCTGAATCTACCTTGACCTGCCCATAATAGTAGCCTTTGGGTAGATAAAAGGGCGGATAAACGCCTACTGTCGCTATTTCGCTGCCAAACGCAGGTATTGTTAAGAAATCTGGTTCTATGGTGACCCAACCCTGGATTATGGATCCGACAACGGAGAGGGTTACATTAGTCGCATTCTCCCCCTCATTGATGATCTCTATATCCCTGATATGGGGCGGAAGCAATGAAAACGTGTAGCAGTCAACGACCTCCATATAGGTCCCATTACCGCCTGCCGTGCCGTCTACGCCTGCAGAAGCCCCAGGCGAACCCCCCTCAACCAATGATTCCCCAGTGATATTCAAGGTGCAACCTACCAGCTTCACCCTACCACCTGAGCCGCCTCCGCCACCACCCCCACTACCTCCACCACTACCTCCAGTGCCCCCGCTTACGTCTATTGCGCCTGTGAAATTCAGCCTCGGTGATGCAAGTAATACGCCACCTCCAGCGCCCCCTCCTCCACCACCGCCATCAGAGCCACCAGATACTAATCCATTACCCCCCGTCTGACCGCCACAGTCTATGCTCCCCTCTATTGTTATGGAATGGGCTGCAACGATTTCTAATGCAGCTCCTCCGTCACCTCCCTTACCTCCGCCAGCAGCCTTAAAGCAGGAAGCTGCCCCGCCCCCTCCACCAGAACCCATCCTAGCCTCATATGAGTCACTGGAGCCATATATTGAGCCCCCTAAACCCGGGATCCCTTTATTGCCTTTCTCGTTCCCTCCAACGCCACCAGTTCCGCCATAGGCACCGCCGCCGCCGCCCGCACCCTCCACCTTGCTGCCAATTGAGTAACCCCCCTCGCCAGCACCTATCCTATCAGCCCGGTCCTTTGCCGGGCCGCCGTAGGGGTCTTCACCATCCTCACCGGGGTTGTTGCTGCACACCGTAGAGCCCTGACCCCCCACGTATCCACTGCCCTCGCCGATTATCTGTGAAGTGGAATCCACGTAAACCCTCAAGGCGTTAATCCTCAGCCTGCCCCCACCACCCACACCATGCTCCCCAACATGGAGTATTGCCCCATTCGTTAGATTCACCGTCTCATAGTTTTTGGTATCAGACAGAGTAGCTGTACCCCCGTTAAGGATAAGATCCACGGCGCATACTGTATGGGACAACAGTAACATAAGCCCTAACAGGAATGCGTACACAATCCTTCTTCCGCCTTCATTGGATATTGTCTTGACCATCTTAGTCGATGTATACTGCAAAATTAAGCGACGTTGGATTCACCTTAAGTTTGGGTTCGCCTATGTAGACGCAGTTCCTCCTGCTCTGCATGTTGATCCAGTAGCTGCCTGAATAGGTCGGGACCTCGCCAACAAGGCAGGCGTCAGAGCATTCGTGTTTTTCATGGATCTCATCGCCGATGTAAAATCTCATGAATACGCAATTATCTGAGAGTATGATCTCCTGCACATCCTCCGGCATGGTCACATACACCTTCGTTTTTGCGTTCTCGCCCTGAGAATGCACGAGGTTGGCTGCGTTGACTATGTCCTTTAAAGTAGCTCTTGCCTGAATGGATTTCACCGCCTCCTTTGACGAGATGTAGCTTTTCTGACCCATCGCCAGAAGGATTATGAAGACCACTAATACAGTGGATAATACAACCAAGAACTCAACACTGGTTTGCCCATTCTTCCTCAGAGTCTCAGACATCTCAATAAGAACTACGTCGTTCCAAGTTAAAAACTTTACCGTATGAAAAGCCTGCCTTAATTGCGAGCAACACCGAAAATCAACACAAAAAAACGTAAAGTTTATAAAGGAGAAGAGCGTAAAGTTTATATTGAGGAGGTTAAATTCTCTTTAAGTCTTGACAAAAATTAGAGGTGAAAAAATATGGATAGGAAAGGACAAGCATCTGTCGAGTACCTTGTTATACTCGCAGTGGTCTTGATTATAGCCTTGGTTGTAGTCGCCGCCTTAGGTGGATTCATCAACATCGGAGGCCGGGCTGGATCGCAGGCGAGTCAGACCTACTGGAGGACAGCGGAAATAGGGCTCGCAGACTGGGTCATGAGTTCAGCTGGAAATGATACATTGGTAATTAAAAACAACATGGACTACAGGATCAGGGTTGTGAATGTGACGCTAATAGGCGTAGGTGGCGCAGAAGCAGTGGTTAACGTAGACCTTTCACCTGGAGCGACCGCGACTGTGTCAAGGGCTTGGTCAACCTGCACTTCAGGGAACCC
This sequence comes from Candidatus Altarchaeota archaeon, assembly GCA_016931955.1. GTDB lineage: Archaea > Altiarchaeota > Altiarchaeia > IMC4 > QMZM01 > JAUWTD01. The sequence continues at coordinate 5,272 of JAFGDV010000019.1, forward strand.
CTTCAGCTATGACGTGACGTTTGAATACACCAACTTGGACTACAACATAACAGGCAAGAGCTTTATAGGTGTATCGCCTATAGAAGGGAATTGCGCATAAACTTCCCTCTTTTTCTTTTTATTCTATTTAAGCCCTTCTCTTTAATAAGTATACAGGAGAGAATATGGACGCAATACCGCCCAGTAGAGTAGCTACTGGAATACCCGGCATGGACGAGATGATCCAGGGAGGCTTGGAGAAGAACAGCAGCGTCTTGGTCGCAGGCACCTGCGGTACTGGGAAGACTACATTCTGCATGCAGTACATCTATAATGGAGCAATCCAGTTCAATGAGCCCGGCGTTTACGTCAGCTTTGAGGAAAAAACAGAGAAACTGAGAAAACACATGCTGAACTACGGCTGGGACCTGAAGGCGTTAGAGGACCAGGGGAAGGTAAGGATCCTGAGGATCGCCCCCAAGGAGGTGATGCACATAATAAAAGAGGAATACGGGGAGATACTCAACGCCATAAACGACATACAGGCTAAGAGGGTGGTCATAGACTCAGTAAGCAGCATCGAGATAATGATAGACAACGAATTCGACAGAAAAGAGAATGCGATAAAACTCTGTGAGTGGCTTTCCGGTCATGATTGCACTTCACTCATCATCTCAGAATCAGAGCAGGGCACAGTGCAGTACACACGGCATGGCATCATGGAGTTCGTAGTGGACGGCATAATCGTCCTCTACAATATAAGGAAAGGCAATACCCGAGTGAACGCGTTAGAGGTTCTTAAGATGAGGGGGACAAAACACGACAAATCATTGGTACCCTTCAACATAGACAGGGGATTGACAGTATACCCCCAAGAACAGGTATTCACCGAATAAATATCGCTACATGTCTCCGACTTTCTCATAGCATATCCCTCTCCAGTCTAGATTGTCTACGCTTTCACATGTCGTCTGGTTTCCTGTTTTTTTCGCTATGAGCAGATGACACTTGTCCCTGTCGTCTACGGAGGACACACCCTTACACAAAATTGGATTGTTTTCCGCTAGGGCGCGGCAGTATTCTCTCTCCTCTTCCTTCGTAATCTTGTTGCAGTGTGCTGAGTCGTTGGTTATGGCACCGTAGCATTTGAGCTTCAAGTACAGGTACTCCTTCGAAACGTGTTCGCAGACCCACTGCTCTCCCCCCAGTATACCAACATAGCTTATACAGTAGTCCCTGAAGTAGGGTGATGCAGTGATTTTTTCGCAGAGTGCTTCATCCTCTTTGAGGAATCCGAGGTTCAGGTAACACTCCGTCTGCGCATACTGACCGGATGTTATCCGATCACAGTATCTATGCTCTCTGGACTTTACTGCGAGGTCAAGATAGCATTGGTCTCTCTCCCTGTAGTCGACCACCTTCTCCGGCTCATCCTGCCAAGGCACTTCTAGGAAGGTTATCGTCGGCCCAATATATCTGCAGTTGTCTTCATAGGTTGGCTTAGTGGTTGAAGTCGACGAAGTCGTAGTGGTTGAAGTAGAGGATGTAGTCGAGGTAGTGGTTGTCGTCGAGGTTGTGGTAGAAGTCGATGTGGTCGAGGTAGTTGTGGACGTAGTGGTTGAGGTAGTGGTTGACGTAGTTGTCGTAGTAGTGGTTGAGGTAGTTGTGATAGTGATCGAAGTCGGCGAGAGCACGTCCAAAACCAGCGTGAAAAAAAGTAGAGACACAACAAATACTGTTCCTAGAAAAAAAACAGCCTTAACCATCTCAGACGCCATAGAAGAATATTACATCAGATGATGATATAAGAGCATCTTTTATACTTGAGGTTGGATAGTTAAACTAGGATGGAATCCAGGGGGTTGTCTATTAGAGGTTGCGACCCTAATCAGTTGGCTGATGCACTCAGGGGGCGAAACTACGTCCTGGTTTTTTCTTCGGATAGATTCTTTGTGTTGTGCATGGAGAGGTACTACTTCAGGGCAAGCAGCAAACTGATGGCTGTCGCCATCCTCGACTTTGATGACGGCTTATGTAACGTCAGAGTAGTCGCCGGCGGCGGCAAAGACTTCCTGGGCATCAGCTGGGGGGCTGAGAAGAGCCTCAGTCATAGGGTCATAAAAGACCTGGAAGAGGTCTGCAAACAAAAAGGGTGGCAGACAACAACACAACAACAGAAAGAAAAAACATACGACAGCGGGATAATCAGGAAGGGATAATTGAGATGACGACATAATAACATGGTTCTATCTCAACACAGCAATATACCAACATCTCAACGTGGTGATATATCCTTGATTTCCACCTTCAGCGTATCCCCATCCTTCAGCTTGTGTTTCTCCCTCAGATTTTCCCTAGCTATGATCTCCAACTCCTTCTTATGGTGGGTGCGTTTAGGCAGGATAAGGAAGCAGTCCTCATACCAGCTGTCTCCAATCAAGGAAACCGGGATGTACTTGACTTCGCCGAACATACGGTCACCCCTCCTAAAAGGCTTGATGACGCCGGAAACAAAACGCTCCAAGGAAGGGCAAAAACCAATGAGCTGAAGATTCAAGGTACCAAAAAACGGCTTAAAACCAAGTTGCTTCTCAAACAAAGGAGAATACTCGCAGACATAATAGGCGCCTTCCCCTATACCACTAACGACCCTGCCCTCAACCACCAGAGGGAGAGAAGACTCAAAGAAATCATGCAAGCAGAGATAAAGCTCTCGGAGGAGAGAAACACCCTCAGAGGTTAGAGAAACCCTCCTGCCAGAATGAAAAATAAAGCCTCTGCGCTCTAATTCAGAGAGATAACGAGAAGCAGACTGCTGAGAAATGCCCAATAGAGAGCCGAGTTCGCTGGAGGAGATGGATAAAGAATCTGATTCAGACTTCAAACGCCTGCAAAGCTCAACAAGTACGAGAAGACAACGGTCCATCATATATCAAGGTCAAGGGCGCGTGCCAGTTCTTCATAACGGTTACGGATGGTGACTTCAGTAACACCGACAAGCTTACCGGCAATACCCCTCTGAGTCTGCTTATCGTCGGTGATCTTACCAGCCAGATAGATGGCTGCCGCTGCAACACCCGTAGGGCCCTTGCCAGAGATTATACCCTTCTTAGCGGCCTCCTCGAGGATTTCAATGGCTTTGGCCTCAGTACGGCCTGAAAGGCCCAACTCAGAGGCAAACCTTGGAACATAGTCTATGGGGGTTGCAACAGGCATCTTCACGTCCAAACGACGACACACAAAACGATAACTGCGACCTATGTCCTTGCGCTTAACACCCGAGGCCTCCTCCAGCTCCTCCAAGGTCTTCGGGAGATGATGCTTTCGTGATATAAGGTAGATGACGGCTGCGACAACGCATTCGATGGAACGCCCTCGGACCAACCCCTTGGAGACAGCGCGACGATACCACATCGCACACTCCTCCTTGATGTTGTTGGGTATGTTGAGATAGGCGCACATCCTGTCAAGCTCAGGCAAAGCAATAGATAGGTTGCGTTGAACGGAATCAGACATCCGAGAACGACGCTGCCACTTACGAAGGCGATAAAGCTGAGCCTTCCGCTCAGGTTGGATAGCTCCGCCGCGGATGTCGCGGTCATAGCGGTCTATCTCAGTAGTCAAGCCCTTATTCAATTTAGCATAACGTACCAGGCCACCGGTGCGGGAGCGGCGACTCTTCTGGTCTTCATCAAAGGCTCGCCATTCTGGCCCAAAATCAAACATTGCATCCTCTAAGACGAAACCACATTCACGGCAGACTATCTCGCCATGGGAATAATCAGTATAGAGATTACTGCTCGCACAATGGGGGCAGACACCCTTCGTTTTCTCGGCTGAATCCCCCTCAAATGAATCCTCAAACTCGTTCATTTTATTTCCACGGTTTTACCAGGCACGCAACCGCCAGAAAGCCTCACGACAAATAAAGGACTTTCCACACTGCCGATTACGTCAAAAACCCTGCCAATCTGCCTACCGTCACAGAAAACCGGTTTGCCCAGAAGCCCGCTGATAGAGTATTTTGGAATTACGGGCGATACAGTCGCCATATCACCCACACATGAAGTGACTTCTCCCAGTTTCAAGATAGCACCCTCATGACTTAAACCAAAGAAAAAAAGTCAAAAAAGTATATAATATAACTACGAGTTTCCAAATATAAATAAAGAAAAAAATAAACTTCCCCGCCCTGAAGGGCGGGGTATTATGTAATTAAAAATGTGTCAATGTAGTTTGGTTGGGGAAGTGCCAGCCG
>JAFGDV010000020.1 GCA_016931955.1 Candidatus Altarchaeota archaeon
AAAACTAAGAATACCATACGGCACAGCCGCAGGAAACATAACCGGCACACTAACAGTCACCGTTCAAGCCATCAACGTAGCAGGTTAAAAGGTGATAAAAAAACCAAAAAAAACAAAAAGAGGTGATTTTTGAATGAAAATAAGAAGAAGTCTTTATATTGGAGTACTGACGGTGCTGCTCTTATGGATCCTGATGGATTCCGTGAGCGCACAACTTGGAGGTAATCTGACCAAGGACGAGTCAGACTACATAAACATAACAGTGAACGTGTCCACTGAGTGCATGATAGACGTGCAACCAGCGGCCCTGGCATGGGACGGGGTAGCGCCAGGCAGCGTCGGTGATAACAACACCGAAGTTTTGGGTGATCACTATTTTGCGATACAGATAGAGAACATAGGGTCTAGGAATATAACCCGTGTCTGGTTCAATGCAACATATCCGGCTGCGAGCCCGTTTGCGAGAGGAAGCGCTGCTTTCACGGATGCCGGAAACTATGTTGTGCTGTCTAATGACACTTCCTCGACTAACCCCCCAGCTAATGGCTTCTTTTTCATAAACAGGGTCGAGTACAATGAGACGAGGCAGCTGGTATACCTGAGAGACCCTGCCGGGAATCTTCCACCAAACAGTGGAACATACACCTACGGCAGATTCAGGAACGCGACCAATGAATACTTCTGGATGTACGACCAAACCTATGGAAACTGCAACACAAGCGGAACATTATGGATAGGAACAGAACCACACACGCGAACGCAGACCGGGACAACGAACTTCCAGAGCCAGGCCATAGGAGGAACCTTCACGACAACACAATTGACCACATACAACTGCGCTGGCCTATCATACGCGGTTGGTAACGTGAACAGCAGCAGCCCGCTTGCAGGATACTCTGTTGCGATGAGCCCAACCTGTCAGCTGTTTTTCTCAAGGTGGAACAGGGACTGCCCATTCGACTACTCGGGAACAACTGCAGTATTCGCCGATGACGTAGTAGGTTTTCCAACAGCAACCCTGTGGCCGGGAGACTCCTTCGCACTAGCGATAAAGGTCTACGTGCCTTATGGGATATACGAAGGTCAGTCAGTCCCAGGGAAGATATGGGCGATCGCGACCTCAGCATAAAAAAAAGTAAGGGCGTTGATTGAAAAAATGAAAAACGAACTTTCGCCCATAGACAAGGTTATAGTGAACACAATAAGGGGCAAAAAAAAGCCTGTGTCAACATACAAGCTAGCCAAGGAGACAAAGCTTTCATGGTCTACGGTGAATTCACACTGCTATAAGCTGAAGTCCTTCGGCGTCCTTGACATGTTGAGCAAGGAAACACCCTTCGGACAGAAAAAGATGCTCTGGAACGTGAGAAAGTAACCAGCCTACGGGTAGAACAAAAGGAGAGAAACACATCCAGTGATAACCAGCGTACTCAAATTTTCTTTTTTAATCTTTATTAGGATATTTGTCTTTTGTCTGATATGGAAAAAGAAGAACTACAGCGTAAGGTAGAGGCATACAGCAAGAAGCTCCAGGAAGTGAAGAAGGAGGTGCAGAAGGGAATCGTTGGACAAGATAAGGTCATCGAGTCGGTTCTGAAATGCCTTCTATGCAATGGACATGTTCTACTTGAGGGGGTTCCGGGACTGGCGAAGACCCTCTTCATAAGGCTCCTAAGCCTGACTGTTGCGGATGCGAAGTTCCAGAGAATCCAGTTCACACCAGACCTGCTGCCCTCAGACATAATAGGTGTCACAGTCTACGAAGAGAAGAGGGGATTCTATACGATAAAAGGCCCCATCTTCGCGAACTTCGTCTGCGGCGACGAGATAAACAGGACCCCCCCAAAGGTGCAGTCGGCTATGCTGCAGGCAATGCAGGAAAGGGAGGTGACCATAGGCAGGCAGACATTCCCCTTACCGAATCCATTCTTTGTATTAGCGACTCAGAACCCACTGGAGACGAAGGGGACGTATCCGCTGCCGGAGGCGCAGGTTGACCGATTCCTCTTCAAGGTCATGGTTAAGCCGCCACCCAAAAAGGATGAGGTGAAGATCATAGAACAGAACGCTGAGGTCATGGAGATCGAGGAATTCAACATACAGAAGACCATCGATCTCAAGGAGATACTGGACATGCAAGAGGTCGTAAAACAGATAAGCATGTCGGAAGAAATCCAGAGATATATTGTACACCTAGTCAACTCCACCAGATACCCTGAGAGATACGACATAGAGGAGGGCAGGTACCTGCAGTGGGGGGCCTCACCAAGAGCGTCAATCTATCTGTCGCTGACGTCTAAGGCAACTGCTCTCATGAACAACAGGCTCTTCGTGATCCCGGAAGACGTTAGGTGCGTAGCCCACGACGTCTTAAGGCATAGGATGGTCCTCAACTACGAGGGGAAGGCCAAGGGCATAGACCCAGACAACGTGGTCGACGCCATAATAAAAGGCGTCCCAGTACTCTGAAATGGATGAACTAACAAAGAGAATACAAAAATACAAGAACAAGCTCGATGAAGTACGGGCTGAGGTAAGGAAGGGCGTGATAGGACAGGAAGTAGTCATAGACTCGGTCCTAAAGTGCATATCATGCAATGGACACGTTCTATTGGAGAGTGTTCCAGGACTCGCGAAGACGCTGTTGGTGCGCCTCCTGACTTCAACGGTTGAAGACGCTACATTCCAGAGAATCCAGTTCACACCAGACCTGCTGCCCTCAGACATTACTGGAACTACTGTCTACGAGGAAAAACGGGGCTTTTACACTGTAAAGGGCCCCATCTTCGCGAACTTCCTCCTCGGCGACGAGATAAACAGGGCCCCTCCAAAGGTGCAGTCGGCTATGCTGCAGGGAATGCAGGAAAGGATAGTGACCATAGGCAAGGAAACATTCCCACTGCCAAAGCCTTTCATCGTATTGGCAACACAGAACCCATTAGAACAGAAAGGCGTCTATCCGTTATCGCTTGCACAGGTTGACCGATTCCTCTTCAAGATCTTCGTTGACTACCCTGATGAGGAGGCAGAGATCCTCATCCTCAACGAGAACTCGATGGTCAAAAAGATGGAAGAATATGGGATACAGAAGGTCCTGACAACCAAGGACATACTCGAAATACAGGGGTGTATAAAGGACATACGGCTGTCCCTTGAGGTAAAAGAATACATAACAGACTTGGTTGATGCGACAAGACACCCACTGGAATATGACATAGAAGCTGGAAAATACATAAAGTGGGGGGCTTCTCCGCGAGCAACAATAGGTCTTTCACTTGCAACGCAGGCAACTGCCATGATGAACAACAGAACCTTCGCCATCCCGAACGATGTTAGATCAATAGCCCATCTGGTGCTGCGGCACCGCCTCGTATTAAACTACGAAGGCAAAGCAAAGGGCATAAGCTCCGACGACGTGGTAGACGAGATCATAGACAACGTCCCAGTACGCTAGAAAATGAAGAAGACAAAAAATGAAGGTACGAACTACTTGGAAGAGTTGATGAAGGAGATAGATGCTAATGTACGTGAACTGGTCGACACCTTCAGGTTTCTGTTAAAGTACATCATATTGTTCAAGGGAAGCGGCATAGAATTCGCAAGCCTGCGCGAATACGTTCCCGGACAGGACGACGCGACAAAGATAGACTGGAAGGCCAGCCTAAGATCCAAAAAATTGTATATAAAACAGTTCGAGGATGAACGAGACCTCGAGGTCTGGATTCTACTCGACGCCTCAAACTCGATGCTCTTCGGAACACAGGAAAAACTGAAGAGCGAATATGCGGCAGTCGTCGCAGGAACACTCGCATACGCAGCAATCGAGGCAGGAGACAGCGTAGGTTTTGCAATGTTCGGCGACGAAGTAAAAGCCATACTTGACCCGATAAGTGACATATCCCAGTACTACAACATCCTCAGGATTGTGGTGGACCCGAAAAAATACGGAGGAGGCTGTAATCTCGAAGGCGCATTATCCTATCTGGTCAACATTGTTGCGGACAGAACGATCCTCTTCGTAGTCTCGGATTTCATAGGCGTCGGCAGGGGATGGGATGACGCGTTGAGGATGATGGCCGGTAAGATAGACAAAGTCGTGGGCTTGATGGTAAGGGACGTCAGAGAATCATTCATGCCGACGGGGATAGGCAACATGCGGCTCTCTGACCCATTCTCCGATAAGGTTGTGACATTAGACCTGGATAAGGTCAGCGAAGAATTCACCAGATTGGCGAAAAAACAGGAGAAAAGGATAGAACAAGTATTTATCGAAGGTGGGATGGGCTTCGTTAAGATGTACACCAACGAGCCCTTCGTAAAACCACTCGTTCACTATCTGGAGTTAACAGAGATGTAGAACATGGACATACCACAGGTTGATTTTTCATTAAAGTACGTAAACCTGCTCATCATACTAATAGGCTTAGTGATGATGCTCTACCTTCTGTCAAAGAAGTACGCCAGGAGTAGAACGCTGATGTTCGGGAACTTTGAGGTATTGGAGAAGGTCGCTGGGAAAAAGCTGTTCACCACAAGCCTGATTCCCCTGTTTTTAAGAGTCACTGCAGTCGTATTGGTTATATTGATCATCTCCGACCTTGTTCTAGTGAGAGAGGAATATATCGCAAGAACCGATTTTATTCTGGCAATAGACACATCCTCCTCAATGCTCACAGACGACTACGAGCCTAACAGGATAGAGTTCGTGAAGAAGACTGCGATAGAGTTCGTAACCAGACTAAAGAACACGAAGATCGGGGTCATAACATTCTCCGGGAAGGCTCACGTCAGATTAAAGCCGACATCGGACATGGGTGAGGTCGAAAGGACGCTGAAGGGGATAGACTTTGAGGGACCTGCTGGAACAGCTGTAGGTGACGCAATAGTGGTCGCTGAATCCCTCTTCGACGAATCTGAAAGAAACCGGAGCATCATCCTCATAACAGACGGCAGAAACAACATCGGAAGAAACATAACCGAGGCATTGGTTGCCTTAAATACTAGCAACACACCCATCTACCCAATAGGTATAGGAAGCAAGATAGAAACCGAGACAACCGTGCCCACAGAGCTGGTAGGCTTGAATGCAACACCTACTAAGTTCCCAAACCTCGATGAGAGTATGTTAAGCCTCATAGCAAACAGCACAAATGGGAGATACTTCATAATAGACGACGAAGACTCCTTCAAGAGAGCCTTTGAGACTGGTTTAGACTACACAGAAGTCAGCAGCGAACAAACCACTACATTAGTGTTTTTACTCTGTATTGTGCTTTTGATCGACTGGGGACTTGAGGTGACCAAATTCAGGGTAATACCCTGACATTGACGTATATATGTTAATACACACATTTATCTAATAAGCGATAAAATGACTGAAGAAGAAGCGAAGAAGAAATCTGTTGAAGACATCTTCAAAAACGCATTCAAGCCAACAGGCAAGGTCGAAGGAGACGATGCAAAAGAAAAATCAGCCTCAGAAATATTTAAAGACTTGTTCATGAAGGGGAAGGTTATTGGAAGCCCGTCAGCTGAAGAAGAGGAGGCACTACCAGAAGAAGAGGAGGAGGCTCTCTTAGAGGAGATAGAGAAGAGATTAGAGGGAAGGGTTGACGAGAAATCTGTTGAAGACATCTTCAAAAACGCATTCAAGCCAACAGGCAAGGTCGAAAAAGAAGAAACAGAAGAGAAGCCCGCTTCCGACGTTTTCAAAGACCTCTTTAAACCCATCAGTCCGCCGATGAAAGCCGGCGAAAAAAAGCCTGCCCCTGAAGCCACACCCCAGGAAAAACCCCGGGTTCCTGTAGTGGACGTAATCAAGGAATCGCATGAGAAAGGCGCAATCGACAAGAAAACATACGATCAGGCAGTTCAGAAGATCCTAAGGAATAGCATCGAAGGCGGCAGCCTCGTGGGCGAATTCACGGTTGTTGAAAGGGGGGGTAAGCCCGAGATCGTCTTGGATGAAGGAGAAATCGAGATACCACCTGGTTCAAAGATTGAGGTCCTGAAAAAGGATGGTGAAATCGCGATAATAGTCAAAAAAGGTTCTAATGGGGGTATTGAAGGCAATATAGGTGAGCTTGAAGGTTTAATCGACGGCGGAAATCAGGGGGTGAAGAGAAGATCTGGCGAAATCGGGAAAATAGGAGGCGTAGAACAGATGGATTGGCTCGAAGAATATGAAGAGGAGGAAAGCGGTATAATGGGTGAGGTCAAAGACGAGGTCGAACTCGCAGACCTGAAGAAGGAGTTTAAACTAAAAAAAAGAGAAGAGGAGAAAGAGGAAGAGTTGGTTGAAGAGGAAGAGAAAGAGCCAGGAATACTAGACAGGATACTAAAGCGTGTTAAAAAGACGACAGAAGAAAGTCACTCCAATAAGTTGAAAAGATTGTCACTGGAAAACCTCAGCAGGATGAAGGAGATAGAAGACGAAAGAAAAGCGATTGTTGGAATCGCCTACGTCCTCAAGGAATTCCTTGAGATAAAATACGAGATATCACAGGAACTAACATACACTGAACTGATAAGGGAGTTGAGGACAAGGGAGATGAATAATGAATTAAGGAATAGACTGATAACATTCTTTAAGAAGACTGCACTCATGGTATACGCAAACGCTCCTAAGATAGACAGTTTTTCCAAGGTGTACAGTCTGGCAGAGAGAACGATAAAGGAATTAAGTTAATATAGTTAGATCAACTAATAATAGCTTGGTTTAGGTAAACTCCATGATGTGTTAGAGGATGAAAAATGCATCCTTTGAAACATCTAGAAAGACGATTAAGGGACAATAGAAAAAAGAGGACTAACTATTACTTAGCTAATGCCTTCGGCCTCATAGTTTTGCTTCTCGTCTCCATAATAGTCGCCCCCCTCCTCCACGAATTCCTCCATATGTTCTTTCTTGACATCAACCATAAACCATACTCTATGGAGATAAACTTTGACTGGGTTAACGGAATCACTGGAAAAATAATGACCTACACGGACTTAAGCATCAATGACTCAATAATTCTCTTAGGCATAGGAGTCTTTTCCAATCTCATCCTTGCTGCTATATTTTTTCTCAGCGGCTGGAAGATAAAGTCACATGGAAGAATGCCTGAATCAATATTCTCAACCTATCTCGCCGTAGGTTTCATCTACGACCCGATGACCTACTGTCTAGCATCAGAGGGCGACTTGATGAACATACTTATGCTAATAGACATGCAACACCTAGCCTTCCTCCTACCGTTTGTAGGGCTCTTTTTTCTGGTATTGGTTTCCCTGTACATCCACAATCACACAAAACACGCCTTCAGGGAATACTACCTACTCCTCGAAGACATAGAAAAACTTGAAGGCTTTCTATTGGCTAGATGATCCCAGAGAAGCCGAAGAAACTAAATGCTACATAGATAACTACAGCACAGACAACGCTTATTATGAAATACCTGAAGACCCTCTGCATTCTTCTCCCAGGGGTCATCTTTCTCAGCTTCTCCTTCTCCTTCCCCTTCCTGGCTGCAAGAAGTATGCCTGCAAATATAAGCAACACAAGCAACAGATTAATCTTCGCCAAGCCAGGGATCAATGATGGGGGGGGAGTGACTATGATCTCAACATCAGAGAAGGCGTACGCCTCCTCACGCGAACCGAAGATTATGGTGGCAGGACAACGCCCTGGCTTGTCGGTGCTTCTAAGGTTAAGGTAAGAGGATTTAGCCTCCTTAGGGTCGATTATTGTTATCGACGTAAAATGGTAGGTTTCTATGCATAATTCGGCGTTCTCCAGCCTTCCTGTGATGTCATGAAGCCTGACCTTGCCTATGTTCTCCAAGAGTATCGGGATGGTTATGTTAGAATTCGGCGTCATATAGATCGTCTTAGGGACCTCAACGATTTCTAGGACGGAAACATTAACCGCCTTGATCACGTTCAACCAGAAATAGTCTATGTCCAGTGTTACATCATCGCGAACAGCCTTCACCGGTATTGCGAATTTTCCTGTGACGGTGTAGGGGGGTTTTACAAAAATCGTCCGATTTGTTGTTTCCCCGACGTCAAGATAAGAAACAAAGGCTGTCTTATACTCCCAGCCTTCTGGAACAATCGGGATAAGGGATATGTTGTCTGCTTCCACGTTTCCTATATTTGTCACATTGAATACAGCTGGTATGAACATGCCTTGGCTGCCGTTGATCTCCCGCTCAATAGGCTTTATGTCAATGGCCAGCTCAAGTTCGGGCTGTGTGACATTAAATGGAACCTCTATCTCAAATGGGACCTCCTTCTCAACCTCCTTTTCCTTCTCCTCTTCCGGTTGAGGTTGGGGTTGAGGCTGAGGCTGCGGTTCAGGTTGAGGCTCCGGCTCCGGCTCAGTCACGTTCTGGGTTATATTCTGTGTTATGTTCCTCTGCATGATCTCCCTGGACATCAAGAACAGCCCAGGGATGTATTCTTCATACGCCCCAGCTACAAGGCTCTTGTTCACAGGAAGCAGGAAGAATGTCTCCATGGAAACATTAGCTGTGAACTGGAACAATAGTGAGGTCATGGTTGCCGGCGTTTGGGCGCCGCTCAAGACAAGATCTGTTGGCGTAATAGCACAGGAGTATCCTGCAGGCGAAGCGCAGGAGTTCAGGACCCAGTAGGGCTGTATTGGGATATTCGCAGTCCAGGCGTTAGCTGTCTGCGCCTCTCCTGTGATAGAGTAGACTGTTAGATTAAACTCTGTCTCCTCGTCGGTGAAGAAGTCTCTCCTATCCCATGATCCATTACTATGCACGGATATGTCGTAGTTGAATGCTGGAACATTCCTCAACTCCATCCTCTTAGATTCTGGGGGATTAAAGTAGGGATCGTTCTCATAAGATACAAAGCTTGCGCCACCACCCCTTGGAGAGATGTCAGTAAAGTTTACAGAGGCGTTGAACTGATAGTAGCTTACACCGCCCAGTGAGTAGATGCTTCTGTTTTCGTTGGGTACCAGCTCGTACTCCATTATCTGATAATGCCGTGGACGCAGTGGCTGCGTCAGATTAAACTCAACATAGTATCTGCCACCAGATTGGAATGTTCCGCAGGTGTAATTCGGGCTGTTAACGCATCTATAGGCTACTGGGCTGCAGTCTGATGCAAAACACGCTTCTGTTGTAAAGTTGTCAAGTAATGAGGTGCTTGTTAGATCTGCTATGCCGATGTTGTAGAGTATAAGCCTGACCTTCGTATATGTGCACGTATTCCATGGATCGCCTGGATTACAGCCAGATTCTTGGTTTATCTGAGGCGGCATCTCCCTGAAGATTAAGGGGTAGGGACCTACCTGCGGAGTCGGCGCAGGCTCTGGTTGCTCACCAAAGGATGTAACGATCTCGAACTCTCTTTCCTCCCTCACCCTACCATAGCAGTACCTCGTGTAATTACAGAAGACTGAACCATTAGTGTAGACCACACAGTCATAAGAGACTATTGTGTAATCACATAGTTCTTCCATCTCCGTGAAAGAGACACTACTGCCATCCGACTCTACATCAGTCACGCCGTATTTAACGCCTTCTATGGAAAACCCTTCATAGTCGCATTCTTCAGACTGCAGATTGATATCAGTGCTCAGGCAAGCATGACAGTATTCGCCGCAGCCTATCATATCGAAGGTATAGACCCCATAGAGTGTCCCGTTTATGTCTATCGGTCCGCCGAAGTATGCGGTGCTCCCACCCACCATCCCAGGAACAACGGCAGCAGATGGCGTTGTAGTGTTCACTTCAACAACATTGGATGTAGGATACAGCGTACAAAACATGTCCTCCACCTTGGTGCAGTTTGTCCTGTTTAAGGCGTCTATTGCGGAGCAGTTAGCTGTAGCGTTGAGTTCGTTGAAACTAGCAAAGGTTATGTTCCCCTCATCATATGTCGAAGAATACTCTGTCTCGCCTATTGCTGTATAGTTTCCTTCAGCCATGCCGATGGTAGACCAGATCTCCCAATAGAATATCTCATCCTCCGCCTCCATCGTGCCAGTAGGCAGGCCCTGACCCATCCTGTCCATCACCAGGTCACCTGTAGAATTCCTGACCTTCATGTAGTTCATCCTCCAGTCCAATGGGATGTTGCCGCAGTTCTTGAATACGTACAGGAACACCACAGTCTGGTTTTGTATGACCAACGGCGGAACATAGAAGTAGGATATCATACCACAACACGAACCCTTCACGTACACATTGATGAGAACATCATCCGAATAGGTGAAGAATTTCACGACAAAGAAGTCATTCCAGGCAGTACGGGGATGGTTCAATAATAAATCGACTGCATGAACACTATACTGGTTTGTTCCTCTCTCTGAGGCAGTGTAGATCCGCTGATACGTTCCCGGAGAGATTTGCGTCATCGGAAGATTAATTATCTGCGTCCCATTAGGCAACCTTATGTCAACATAGACGCCGGTCATATCGCCGTCTGCATCGGTGACATTCGCCCTAATAACAACTGTGTCATTCACCTCAGTGAGGTAGGGAAAATGCCACGTAGAATGTATTACTGGAGGGTCGGCACTGACTGAAACCGCGAACATCATGCATAACATTACAAAAAATATCTTCTTCATCACTTCAGTACCCTCACAATGAGAGAGCCAACGCTTATTATCAGGGTCACTAAGCCCAAGTCGATCACTAAACCAGTCTGCCCCTCGCTTAATGTGACCTCCCCGGTGGGGAGGTTTATGTGAGTATTTCCTCCAGAGTCCTTAGTTACTAAGCCTGTTTTCTCGGATCCCCCAGATGAGCCCGTCGTTGTGTCACCATAGGCTGCTGAACCAGAGGAACCAGTTGCTGTACTGCCGCTTCCAGAAGACCCTCCTGCGGCAGGAGACAGGGAACTGCTCCCCTGACTGTAGGTCAGGCTCTTCTGGGCTTCCTCCATAACTGCGTCACCAGACGATGCATCTATCCTGATAACATCCGCGTATTCGCCGCTAACCTGCCCCGGCACCTTTGCCGTGAATACTACCTCCCTCACCTGAACAAGGCTCTGCTTGAATCCCTCACCTCCAGCGCTTTCAGATCCTTTGGCTGTCGCTATCAGCTTAATGTTGTATGTGTTCCTTGATATTGTGGAAGGAATCTTCAAGTAGACCTCGACTGGGTGGGTTTTAACGTATCTCTTACCTCCGTCCAAGATAAGCCACTCACCGGGGGAGGAGGGATTCCCTGTAATACTGGATTCCATCCTCAGCTCAGAGGGCACTACCTCAATCCTCAGATCGGAGGGATACTCTACCTCTAAGTCAACATCCAAGGACTCATCCCCCATGTTGAAGAACGATGCACTGAAAACCGCGTATTCCCCGGGCTTGAGATCCAAGCCATTGACGTCCGAGGTGCTGCCCAAGGAGATCTTAGCCTCCACATGAAGGACTAAAAAGAGGATGCACAATAAAATCCCAAACCCAACAAACCTTTTCATTCTATCACCTTACCTTTATGTATTTTCTCATCCACACTAATAATTCCATCATGCCGTGGCGTTAGCCATAACATATGAGTAACCATGATACCTAAGCGCCGGAACCGCTGGAATATCTATCCAGTAATAGGTTTCCTGTGAGGTTCCCGCTGCAGTAAAGTTCCGAATATTGGCCCATGATGAAGTAAGATCATAGCCATTACCACAGACATCAACCTTAGCCCATGTGACATTGCCTACGCCTATAGAACTTGACCCATTAGTCAGAGCCGCCCCCCTTATGTAGACACCTTCTGCATCATTAGAGTTCTCATCCAGGGAAATATTTATTGGGTTAACTGGCGCAGGATTACATGTTGTCTGAGGATTCACTGCACCCCAGTCTATGCTGTTCGCTGAAAGATGCATGATCAACACCTTCGTTATCTTGATTATTGTATAGTTTGTGTTGTTGTTTACCGCGGAGGCTCCCTCAAATAGGACATCAAGCTTCCACAACGAACCTAATGCTCCAGTAGAGTTCACGGTCCAGTTCAGGATGCATGACTCATTCAAATCAAGCGGGTTATTCAAACAGGACTTCGGGTTCAGTGTTGGAGCATCCACGATAAAGAAAGGCGTGTCATAGCTTGTGTTTACTGCTGTATCTGGTAGAGCAGTTAGATTATATCTTACAGTGCCTTGGACGTTTCCACAGTTAGCGTTCCTGCAGGTGACGTTCGCCTTGATCATGAAGGTCTTGTTCTTCCCCACCTCGTAGCCTGAATTAAGCTCAGCACTACCATCTCCTGGAATCGTTGGAGGCAGCATCAAGTAGACCTCCAAGACACCTCCGACAGACTCCAATTCTATCGTAGCATTGGCTTTATTGTTTACTGTATTGTTATAGTAGAGCGTTGAGTTATCTGTGATGTTACACCTTGCTGTGTAGTTTCCAAAAGACAGGCCGCTGGTGTTCCAATCATAGACGGCATAGCCTGTAGAGTTCGTCAGATCGGTTCCAATGTAGTGGTAATTCGCCTCAGTAGCGTTCTTGTAGTAGAAGCGCACAGGGTAATCTAATATGCCTGATGAAGAGCTCACATCCCTCACCCTGCAGGTTAACGTTATCGAGGAACCCTGTGAGTGATTGGAACCACTTGAGGGCGAGACCCAGGTTATGTTCGACCAACCCCAGACGTAGATGGACACATTAGCTGTATCGGAGGAATAATACTGCTTTGTGACGTTAACTGTGATAAGCTCAGGACCCAGGCTGTGACCTGACGGGATCTGCCAGATAGTGTCCTCTCCCGTCGCTATCTGTGCGGTAGTGTTACGCCACGTGGCATTCACCGAAGACACAACCTGAGAGTTCTCATCCCTCGTAGTTGAATTCAAAACAACGGTGTCGCCTTTATGGTATACCTTGCTCGGAGTGAGGTTGTCTATTGACACATTAAGCTTCCCCAGGAGAGTGAATACGCCAGTAGCGTCATCGTCTGCAGCAGTTGTATTATAGTATCCGTTATTAGCTATCACACAATAGAAGGTCTTCGATCCTACAGAATCATTCTGACCATTCCAGTTATAGGTCGCGATCCCAGAGGCATTAGTGTTCACAGTATCGAGATAGTCCAACGAGGAATTGTAGAAGTCGACCGGGTGATTACCGATGCCTACATTGTTGTCTTTGTCGTATACTCTGCACCTCAAGGGAATGGTTCCTCTGTATTCGCTCGTTGTCGGCGAAATCCACTCTACCTTGCTCCTGCCCCAGACCTTGAATTTCAAGTAAGACAGGGAATTATTCCAGTTACCCCAGATGTCTGATGCATTAATCTTAACATAATGCACGCCGACGATCCATGACGAATTAGAGACTATAGTATGATTGGTCCAGTTATTAGCAATCGTATCCGGTGTGTAGATTCTAAGGGTCGAGGATGTTGAATTGTATGTGATATTCGCTCCACCAACGGTTTCATTCCATTTAGCGTAGGCTAAGATGCTTTCACCCTTCCATATCGAGGTGTCGTTTAGACCGTAGACGGTCGCACTTGGAGGCTCAGTATCCTCACCTGGAAGGGCAGCCCTCAGAGCGTGTGAAGCGCTGCTTGGAGTCCCAGGATCATAATACTTCGCAGGATAGGAGGTTATGTTGCATGTAAGGAGCTCCCAGCCCTGGGTTGTATCATTGTAGGTCCACTGAGCCCATCCTGTTGAGTTAGTGAGACTCCAGTTAAGGTAACCGGTCTCGTTGCTGTAGAATGAGACATTATATAGGCTGATCGCAGAACCGTTGTGGTAGTCCACGACCCTACAACTCATGGTGCTTGTTTCGTTAACGTATATTGGATTCGGCGCCAGACTGCTTTCATTCACTATGGCATAACCCCATACGACAGTGGTATTCATTGGGGTTACATTCCAGTTACTGAATGAATCATTGGCATATATCCTCCAACCCATCGGACCCAAGATTGAATCCGTCGGAATCGTTACTGAGAAATTCGACCAATCCTGTGAGCCCGATAGAATCAAGGGATTCGTTAATGAATCATTCTGCCAGCCTCCAGACTCGTTCGACTCAAGCCATGCAGTATCCAGCTCATTGTTATCATTCCATCTCGCATAGAATAGGATATCTTCCCCACGGTGGACCTTGGTTACGTTCTGACCGACTATGTCATACCATGGAGGCTGAACCTCTATAACGGTCAGATTCTCCCTCCTCTCCTGTTGCCCATAGAAGTATATTTGTAAATAATCATCGATGTAACAGATTAACTCTTTTTTACCCAGCGCAGAATCATTAAAGGTGAGCTGCGCCCAGCCTGTCGAGTTTGTTAGATTCCAACCCAGATATCCGCCTGTGTCATTATAGAAAGAAACATTATAGCCGCTGATCGCTGATCCATTATCCGCCGTTACCCTGCAGCTCATCGTTGTATTCCCCCCTTGAATGATTGTTGAATTGCTCAAGGAGGAATCTGTTATATCCGCCTGCCCATAAACAAAGAAGGTCAGATACTGCAGGGTGTTGTTCCAATTGTTGTTGAGATCCTTCGCATATATCTTCGCAGAATGGTTTCCTAACAGCCAACTGGTGTTTGTCTGCATTGTATGATTCGTCCAATTCTTGGGGTTCGGGAAAGGAAGTGATATGGTATTATTGTATAATGTACTGCTTGTGGAATTGTATTCGGCTCTTGCTTCCTCTATGATTTCATCCCACCTAGCGTATATCAAAATGCTCTGTCCCCTGATTATAGAGGAATCATTCAGACCATAGATGCTGTTGTATAGACTAGGAGGCTGCGTTTCCGTCAGGATTATATTGAATACTGAACTATCTTCCAGAGTGAATTGGCTGTTATTCAAGAGAAAGTGAACTGGATAGTTTTCAGACCTGCTCGTATTCATCTCCAGTAGATAGTAGAATGTGCCATTCAGTCCTATATCTATCGTCCCCCCCAAGGAGGTGTTCCACTTCACTATGCCATCAGACCAGTTGCCTCCAGTAAAGTTACTGGTCTCGTTTGAATACCATATATTTGTTGAGGTTATATTCCAGGTCTCATTCAGGAATTCATGGAGGATATTCCCTGAAATGTTCCATTCCTCCACAGATGAGTCGTTATTCCATAGAACAAATTCTACTCTGTAGATCTTTGTCGTGTAGAGATTGAAGGTTTTGTTTGTTCCACTCCCTATCAAATCCGTGGTGTTCGACTTCTTATCTGGAGCATCAGTCACATCATAAACCCGGATAGTTGATAGTTGTATTATGCTGGGAGGCTTTGATATGTTGAATTCATCGTAGCCCGTCATGTAGGAGCCATCGGAATTCTTCAGCAGATTTCCACCAGAATCCGTAAGCTCTACATACACCCTGTACAGGCCAGGTTCCTCTTTATCCGTATACCAAGAGATGCTGTTCCATTTATCATCCAATGGGAGATAACCCCCAGAGGAGACATTATTGAGCTCTTTATCAACGATTAAGCCCCCAGGAACGTCTTCCCAAGCCCCGTTCTTTTTTTGAACCTTCATGGTCAGGTAGAAGTTCGTGTCCGCTGAGCCGTAATTAGATGCCTGCGATCTTGTTTCATAGCTTACCGTCAATGTTGGGGGGTTTGCTCCAGTGCTCCCAGAGACCTCAAAGAATTGATCCTCCCCAGACTCATTCAAGAAATAAGCCAAAAAACCTTTACCAGCAGAATGAGTCTCATTCAAAGACGTTGTAACATCAAAAACCTTCACACCAGTCGTTGCCGCATTAAAGTTACCAATAGGATTGCTCTCAACACACTCAGAAGGCGGACCATCAGCAAAAATAACAGAAGCAAGAGTGCTACTATCAAAAGACTCATTAGCATGATAAAGATCACCCTGAGCACCCACACCAGCCGAAGTCACAGTAAAAGTCAGATTAGC
>JAFGDV010000021.1 GCA_016931955.1 Candidatus Altarchaeota archaeon
CACCTCCGACAGCTATTCAAGGCGTAAAACACTGACTTCTCAGGGATAATATATACTACCTACTCCGGCAGGAATCTATTCCCTCCCCGTGACATTAAGAGTGTTTTCTTTTTATTCTATCTGTTGTGATGTTGGCTCTCATCTGTTGACTATTTTCTTGAGCAGAGTGCTTGGGATATGGCTATTATTTGTTGGCTGTTAATATTTAATTGATGGCTCATCAACATAGTTTGGATTACATCAAATCGGTTTTGGAAAGGGTGGGTTCAAACCTGGATCGTAGGATCACCGTTTACCATATTGGCGGGAATGCTATGTGTTTTCATGGGATGAAGGCCACTACCAAAGATGCTGACCTCGTGTTCCTTAGCATGAAAGGGGTGGAGTCCTTCAAGAGGGCTCTGTTGAAATCTAATTTCATCGAGAACGAGATCGTATCCATAGATCCAGAATACAAGTGGACTGAACCATATGGCATATTCGACGAAAAAATCGAAACCCCCGTAACAGACCGGAACTATTCACCTGGCCTGCGTGTAGACTTGTTTTATAGATTCATCTGCGGAGGATTCGAGTTCTCTAAGAGGATGAAATCTAGGAGCAGGTTTGGGTTCGTATCTGGAGAAAATTTGAGGAACATGATCTGCGTTCCAGAGGACGTTCTCGTATTCAAGTCCATCACCCACCGGGATCGGGATATTGAGGACATGAACAGGATACTTCAGTTTAAGCCTGACATTGACGTTATACAGAGTGAATTAAGAAATCAGCTTGCAGGTAAAAAGGATCTTCTTGAGTCTGTTCGGTGGAGCATTAATCAATTAAAGGAGAGGTTTGGCGTTAATGTTGCTTTGTTGTAGTGCATTTATGGCACGTATTACTATAAAACGATAATATTCTTGTTTTACAATAATTTATATTCTCCTAATTCGAATAAGATAACATGGAACTATCGAAAACAGAGCTGAAAATCCTCCGGGCCATAATAGAAAGCAACGAGGCTACAGCACAGGAGGTCTCCGAAAAGACAGGCATCAGCGTATCCAGAGCATACGCCCTACTGGAGAAACTGGAAAAACAAAAATTCATCAAAAAACAAAAAAATAGTGGATACATCGCAACCAAAAAACAGGAAGTAATCAAACTAAGGAGGATATTCCGGTTATACTCTCCCGGCTTAATCGAGGAAACACTGGACAAACCCCGGCTCAGAATACTAAAGTCGCTCTTCAACAGACCCTACACAGTCAGGGAACTATCATCCAAGACCAGCTTATCCAAGCCGCGAGTATATAACTACCTCCAAGAGTTCAGATCGTTTGGTTTAGTCAAAAATGTGGGGGAAGAATATCTGCTAGCGACGGATCACCAGATTTATAGGGCCTTGCGTATAATGTTCACGAAACCACCCGGATACCACCCTGAACTGGAAGGAGAGGGCGCCATAACGTGGGCTGGAAAAGGAGAGTATCTACTACATACACAGCATCCTGAATTACTCCCGGATGTTGAGGGGATAGTTATTGCTTCCCCTACGGCGGTGTCGGCTTTGGCGGAATACGGAATAAACGTATTCCCTCACGATGTGACATTTTATGTTTCAGAGACTACGACCAGTACAGGTGAGCGGATACGGGAATCAGGGCATGTACCCGTTGAGGATTTGATCCTGCATTTGCTTCTGGATGATCCCTACGCAGATGAGAATAAACGTTACATTCGTTGGCTGATCACCGGAAACGAAGACAAAATAGATTACAAATACCTTAAAGACAAAGCACGAGAATATGATCTGACAAACGAAATCAACAGCATACTCTATGATCTGAAACCTGTATTGAAGAGAAGACCAGAGTAACCTCAAAGGGGGGATTCAGGAACGTACAAACCCCTATTTCAAAACAGAAGACATTACACAGTGCGACTTCTGGCATGATCCTTTATTCCTGTAAGCCGTCCATTTGTTCTGGTGCGCCTTCCTTTATAGTTTCCCTTTTTCTTCCGCATATTCTTTCACGGTTTTCTTTTTCACATGCCAGTTTCTGCCGATCTTTATTGCCTCGATTTTTCCCCTACGAGCTAGGAGGCTGAGATAATCCTGCGAATAAGGCGTGTTTTTAGCGGCCTCGGCTAACGTGATATACTCTTCTCCGCTCTTGAATGCGTCCAAGTACAGGTCAAGGCTGCGTTCCACGTTTCTGGCTATGAAATCTATGAATGGCGTCACTTCGTCTTGGTCGGCCTTCTTCAGTCGGTCATAGTATTTTTTCCTATCAACCTTCAGCACCATGGTTACCGGGTAGCCGTGGCGCATAAGCCAGAGATTCATCACCAGGCGTGCAGTCCTCCCGTTGCCGTCGGTGAAGGGGTGAATCCCCACAAGCCTGTAATGTATGATAGCCGCCAGCTCCAATGCGTTGAGCTTGTCCGGGTTTGAGCCAACATATCCCATGAATTCCTCCATCAACGAGAATACTTTCTCAAACCTAGGCGGACTCTTCACCGCCCCCAGAATCCTCACGTTCATCCTCCGGTATATGCCGGCGTTCTCGTCGTCTATTCCTGCCAGAACAAGGCCGTGAAGCTCCCGTATGACGTCTCCAGATAACTGTGTTTTCTTCTTCACGAGGCTTTCAAGGAGTTCAAACGCCTTCTGGTGGTTTATGGCTTCGAAGTGCTCCCTCAGGGGTTTGCCTTTGATTGTTATGCCTTCCTCTATCACCATCTGCGTTTCCTTGAGCGTGAGAGTGTTCCCTTCTATGGCGTTGCTGTTGTAGGCAAGCTCTATCGCAAACTGTTTTCTGAGCTTTTCCAGCGCCCCTCTAGGAAGCGGTCTCAAGGCATCAAGTTCCTTCTTTTTGCGGATCACCCGCTCATACAGGTTTCTATCCATCAACATATAATATTATTGTATCGGATAGCTTAAAAAACAAACCATCCGATATTAAAGATGCCACTGGAAGGATTCCAGTATTTGGATCAGGGCGACTTTTTATCCCTCAACTTCAACATATTTAAAGAACAAAAAACCACAGTCAACTAGGGTGATACGGATGATGTCCTCGCTCACAACCATCTGCTGTTATTAACCCCCATAGAATCACTTTTTGAGGTATTTTTTGTTTTCTTTCAGATATTTTTTGATGAACCACTGAACGAATATGTGATCCTGCTTTTTGGTTTGCGCTCTCTCCAGTGCGTTGTAGTAGCTCGTCCTGTTTTCGTAGGGTATGTTCATCATCGGATACCCCTCTCTGTGGAGTATGTAGTTCATCACCAGTCTGCTTATCCTTCCGTTTCCATCGCCGAATGGGTGTATTGTGACCAATTTAAGGTGGGCGAAGGCTGCGATTTCCACCGGATTTAGATTTTTTTTGTTTTTGTTGTACCAGCTGAAGTAATCTTTCAGCAGAGGATAGACTTCTACCGGTGTGGGTGGCATATATTTGCTTCCTGATATTGCTACCTGGTAGTCTCGTATCTTTCCAGCTATATCCGGCTTGGTTTCGAATAATAGTTTTTTGTGCCAGTAGGTTACTGTCCGTAGATTCAAGTCCTTCCGATACCCTAAGATCTCCTGGAATAGTCTGTCGTGTGCTTCTGCTTCTTTGACGTCATCCAAGGGTTTTCCTTTCGGCGAGATGCCTTTTTCAAGAAGCTCTGCAGTTTCCCTGTATGTAAGCTTGGAACCCTCTATCCTGTTTGTGTCGTATGTAAATTTTATCGAGAATATGCGGGTCTGTTTTGCGCTAATCGACGGTGGAATCCTATGGAGCTCCTTGGAGTAATTTTCCTTTATTGATTCAAGGAGGAGATACCACCGGGTCTTGTAGATTTCCGCAAGGAAAGACCTCTTTATATCCTCTATGTTTTTAGGAACGTTTTTCCCCAGGTACCTCTCCTCCTTCCTGACCTTGCTGCCTTCTCTTACTGTGTGCTCGAGATAATAGTATGTTTTTCCCCTCACAGTCCTTTTTGTCACGTGGACCATGATATACTATTACCACTACATATTTAAAAAATAGTGTAGGATTAGATAAATGTAGTTATAACAAGTGACGAATGCAGACGTCTCTGACCACCTCCAGAGAGACTCCTACATTAGTTTAAGGCGGCTTTATCCCTCAACTTTAACATATGTCTGAGCCAAGACCCATCGGTCTCGTTAATCCCAAAAGAAAGAGGGATTTATTGCAGTAATTCTATTTTATCTCTAGTCTTTTCTTTACCTGTTTTTTTGGCAGGTTTATTTCGAGTATGCCTTGCCTGAATTCTGAGCTCGCCTTTTCGGGGTCTACTGTGTGGGGTAATTCTATCATCTTATGGAATGATTCGAATTCGATGCATCTCTGCACGGTCCCCCATCTGCAGAATTTATAGGTCCTGCCCATCTTGGCCTTCACTTCCAGGGTGTTTTCAGTCAATAGGACTTCTATGTCTTCTTTTTTCACACAGGGGAGGTCCATGCTAACTATCAAGTGCTCTCCTCTATCATATATCTGTGCGAGGGGCTCCATGCACTTGTCTTTGAGATCCCAGCTGAAGTCTTTTTCACGCATTCTATCACCTGTACATCATGGGTATCTCCTGTTCTTGGGTTTTCTGCATGCCCTGTAGTGCGTTGTCTGTTCTCTTCATGAGGTCCCTGGCTTTTATCCTTATCTCTTCCGCCTTCTCTTTGAGCGATTTAACGTCTACATTTATGTCAAGTATCTTGTTTAATGCTGTGATGACTGACGCTGCAGCCCCCGGGTCAGGGTACTTCAGGTGGGATTCGGCCATCAAGTATGTCGAGTTGACGTCTTTTCTCATGCATTCTCTTAGGATGGCGCCGTATGATCCAACTAGAAGCCCTTCCTCGAAGACCTTTATATCTGCTTCGGCGAGCACGTCAAACATTTTTCCGTTGGATGGTAGACCGTATACTTCAGGAGTATCTATTTCAACCCTGTCTTGGCGTGCGATTCCGCCGATGGAGATGACGTAATTGAATCTCCTGTCTACGCACCAGTCAACCAGTGCCTTAGAGAGTGGGTTTATCAATGGGGGTGCGAGGGGCATCTCTGATATGAAGGCGATCAGTTTTTTGTTCCCATAGAATCTTATCGGTGACTTAGGGGTGTGATCGTGTACTACGACGATTGGCGGAAACAGTTCGGAGTCAAGGTAACCCAGCTCTTCCAGCTTCATCTCCTCTATGATGTGGGTTACAGCTATTGGTCCGACGAGTCCGACGTCTGGTATCCCCAAGATGAGGTTAGCTTTCTCACTCACGTTCCCAGTCTCTATAACCCCTACTCTGTCTTCCATTCTCGCATCAATATCTTTGAATTCTAGACTTAAATAACGTCTTTGCATTCAAGTTCTTTGAGTCGGAATTCAAGCCTGCCTTTGGTTCTCCTGTACTTGGACATCAGCCTTTCTTCGCCCTTGATTTCCTTGACTCGAACCTCTATCCATTTGTCTGTTATCCTCACAAGGTTGTAGCTTTGGGGTATTGTCGCCCTTACTTTTTCGGTTGAAGGTGAACCTGCTGTGACTACTGCTATGTTGTTTATGAACCATGAGTAGGGTGTGTGGCGGTGCCCTGAAAGGGTCAAGTCGACGCCTTCTTCGACTAGGATCTTTAAAACATCTCCTGCGTCGTTCAGGACAGCTCTTTCTCGTCCAGTCATCGGAACAGGCACCAGGTGGTGGTGTAGCACGACAACCTTCAGGCTGTCTTCTGGTATGTCGGCAAGCTTGTCTTTAAGCCATCTCTGCTTTCCCCTCCCAAGATTCCCTTCATCTAGATCTGGGATTGTGCTATCCAATCCTATGAGGGTCAGCTCCTCTGAGAACTCTCTTACATTGTTTCCGTGGCCGAAGTGTTTTTCGAAGTATATATCTCCCCGGTATCGTGCGTCGTGGTTTCCGGGTATTATGAATTTTTCCTGCCTGAACTGGTCTATGTATTCCCTTGCTAGGCTGAATTCTTCCTTGAATCCGAAGCCAGTTAAGTCGCCGCTTAACACCAGCAGGTCCGGATCTCTTTCGTTAACTTCCTTGATGCATGCTTCAAGCATCTCAGGGAGGAAGTTCACCTTCCCCACATGGATGTCTGAGACATGTGCTATGAGTAAGTCCATCCTCTCAGTAATCTATTAAAAGGGTCTACTTAAATACTTCCCCGGTCTCCTTGAACCAGAGGAGCAGGTCTAGTTCATCCATTGGAATACCCACCTTCTCTGAGAAGTCCCTCATAGCCTCTTCTATCTGCAAGTACCTCTTACGTGTGAGGTTCTCAGGTATCCTGTCTATGACCCCCAAGGGGGGGAGGTTCTTGAGTATGTGTCTGTCCAGTATCGCTATATTGTCGCCTAAGCCGGTGTTCCTGAGGAAATGGCTTGCTTCCTTCATCCCCAGACCTTTCACGTTCTTGATGAGGCAGTCTCTGAGTTCGGTTATGTTCTCTTCTTCAAGCAATTTCTTGATGCTTTTTTTGTTGAACCATTCCCTGGCTTGTATGATGTTTCCCGCCTTTGTGCGGTGGAATCTAACCCCGGTATTCCTTAAGAAATCCGTGAGCTCCTCTCTGCTGCATGAGTAGAGTCTTCCGCAGTCCATCAGGGGTTTGACTGCGTTGAACCACACTGATTTAGCCTTCGACTGGGGCGTGCAGAGGCAGAAACAGAGTTCAGCGAACAACCTCTTCTCTGATTCGGCGCCCATCTGCTTGAACTCCTTCAGTCGGTTTCTTATGTGCTCCCTGTTTGTCTTATAGAGCTCCTTTAGTTCGGACACTACCAGGGGTTCCTCTTTAGCTTCCATATCCATGCAATGAAGTTCGCTATTATATGTAGTATGGGTGTTATCACGACTACGACGAAGAAGCGATCATAATCGAGGGTCTTTGTGAGGAGCCATGCGAAAAAGAACGCGCCGAATACGAAATCAAGTTGGTCTAGCAGCGGCGCAGGGTCGCCTGATCTGAGGTTAGCCCTTCTCTTAACGAAGCTCGCGATCATGTCTCCTACGAGGGTTCCTAGGCTCAGCATGAAGGCGAGCTCTATGTGCATCTGGGGTAGAACAAGCCCCGGTAATCCAAGAATCCCCCGGAGTAACACGGTCGCATCCGACTGAAACATGGCCTGGGTCAAGCCCATTAATGTGCCCCCCAGCACTCCTACAAAGAATCCCCTCCATGTTTTCCCGTCACCTAGGAGTCTCACCCCATGCCATTCCTTGCCGCCGTCTATGGGTTTGCCGTATTTCTCCAGGAACCCTATCTTAGAGAACTGTACTGGCGCCGAGTTGGCGAAATACGCAGGCAGGATGAACCACAGTGCCTGTATGATCCGTACTTCCACACCCATACTATTTAATTAGGGTTCAGGTAAATATATCTCTATGACGAAGTTACTCCTCATACTCTGTGATGGAATGGGCGACCGCCTAACCAAGGGGAAGACGCCTCTTGAGGCTGCTGACTCCCCCAACATGGACCGCATTGCCAAGGAGGGTATATGTGGCATAATGGATACGGTACGCACTGGCGTGCGTCCTGGAAGCGATACTGCTCATCTATCCCTCTTTGGTTATGATCCCCTCAAGGTCTACACTGGGAGGGGGCCATTTGAGGCCGCTGGCGTGGGTCTTAAACTGCAAGATGGCGATGTTGCATTTCGCTGCAACTTTGCAACACTCAAGGATGGCAGGGTCGTGGACAGGCGGGCTGGTCGGGCGGAGCATGGCCTGGCGGAGCTTGCAGATGGGATATCGCGGATTAGAGTGGAAGGTGCTGAGATTCTATTCAAGAAGTGCGCCGGACACCGGGCTGTTCTAGTCCTCCGTGGTGAGGGCCTTTCTTCATGTATAACAGACACTGATCCTGAGTCTAGTGACGTTATCCCTAACTCATGCGAATCCCTTGACGGTGAGGGGGCTTCCTTAAAAACCGCAGGTATCCTGAATGAGTTCACCCAGAAGACCGCTAAACTTCTATCCGATCACCCGATAAACATGGAGAGGGTGGAGCGTGGACTGCTTCCCGCTAATATTGTCCTCTGTAGGGGTGCTGGCATAAAGCCCAACATCAAGGGCTTTGAGCAGAGGTATGGTCTGAAGGCAGCGTGTATATCAGCCACCACCCTCATAAAGGGTGTGTGCAGGACCCTGGGCATGGACGTGATCGAGGTTGAAGGCGTCACAGGCCACGTGGACTCTAACATCGCCGCGAAGGCTCGTGCAGCCATCGAAGCTTTGAAGGAGTATGACTTTGTTTTCTTGCACATCAAGGGAACAGATGAGGCTTCTCATGACGGCAAGTTTGATCTGAAGAAGGGGATGATTGAGAGGATTGATAGGGAGGTCATTAGCCCAATAAGGGATAACGTTAAGGACACAACCATTGTGTTGACAGCCGATCATTCGACCCCTATTGGGATAAGACAGCACTCTGCTGATCCCGTTCCAATAGCTATTTTGGGTGATGTTCGCGTTGATCAGGTTGATAGGTTCACAGAGAGGGATTGCGCTAAGGGCGGTCTTTTGAGGATCTGCGGCAATGACCTTATGGGCGTCATCTTGGATATCTCTAACACTGCGAAACTCTTCGGTGCGTGACTAACATTAATTTATAAAGGTCTAAACATATAATTTAACATGAAAAGGGACGTTGGCAGATACCACAAGCTTCCTTGGGGTGGAGGGCAACTAACTATCCCGAAGGATCTCGTTAAGGAGTTGAGGTTGAACAACAAGGAAAAGGTCCTCCTAGAGTATGACCCTAACAAGAAGGAGCTGAGGATTACAAAGCTCTAGCTAATCGAAGAACGGTGGCAGACTGGGTGTATTCGGTGAATCTTGTTTCTATTTATTCCTTTTACGTTTTTTTGGTTACTTTATTTATTCTTCTACTACTATAACCACGTCTTCCCCGTCTTTGAAGGGTAATTCATTTTTTTGCATTGGGAGTATGTCTATACAACATTCTTCTCTTTCCCCTATGCTGACGAGGCCAACCACGCCTTTGTTTTTTAGCTCCATTTTTTTTGGGAGGGCTATTTTTTCCAGCCCATATATATTTTTGTAGGAGAGTATAAATATATACATAATAAATTATAATAACACTATGTATACTATTATATAGAACATACTAAAATGGAAAACCCCCAACTACAGAGGGTGGGCAAATGGCTCGATCTGACCGACCAACAATTTGGAATCCTGCTATCCCTCTACAAACTCGAGACAATTGGAGAGAAGACAACACCAAAAAACATAGAGCATGAGTACCTTAAAACCTATGGTAGAGCGCCTCAGAGATCCAACCTCTTCGGACAGATCAGACAACTGCTTTCAAGGAACATGATAACGAAGGAGGGTCAGGGGTCTTATTCGGTAAATTTTGGGGTGATATACGCGCTCCTCCAAGATCGGAAGGACGCCTTCATAGAGGAACTGAACGAGTTTAACAGGGTTTCTGAGCAGATAAAGGAATACTTCAGGAAGGCTGCTATTCAGACAACAAAGCCGAAGGTGGAGTACTTCAACTATGACGAATTTTATAACGCCCTCGCTGAATCAATAAAGACCAAAGAACGCTTTTATACGACGACGAAGTTCCCATCAATCGCCTACACCTATTCGCTCTCCGCTGGAATTGGCACAATCAATTACACTAACACTGTCTGGGAGCGCTGTTTTGAGAGGCGTGAATTGCAGGCCTGCTATCTTACAACATTGGATGTCGACTTCCCATTCAACCACGCCTTCAGAGTCTATGGGGACCCTAAGAGGGCATACCGGGAATGCATAATAGTAATAGACCAATTGTGGAATCAGATACAAACACACCCCAACCTAGACGTTAGGTTCCTGAAAGAGCTTCATGGGATGGATGTCTTCATCCCCGAAACCCATGAACCCAAGGAATTCTTCCTGTTCACGAGAGACGAGCACAGGAACATCATAGGGGGTATAAAGGTAATGTCTCCCGAAACAGCTATAAGCGCTAAACAGATGTTTATGCGCGACTTCGAGTACGCTGAGCGGCTTACTGGACAGAAGGGTGAGGAGATAATGGAAAACCTTAAAAAGGAAC
The DNA here is from genome assembly GCA_016931955.1 of Candidatus Altarchaeota archaeon. GTDB lineage: Archaea > Altiarchaeota > Altiarchaeia > IMC4 > QMZM01 > JAUWTD01. The sequence continues at coordinate 10,085 of JAFGDV010000021.1, forward strand.
TTGAGGAAAGATACAGCATCTGTAAGGTCTAAAGATGGAATGCCCTTCATGTAGTCAAAAGATCCGTGGAAGATGGAATTTCTGCCCGAACTGTGGCATGAAATTGAGCCCTAAAGAGGTTTTAGTTCACCGAGGGATCAGGGACCTGGAACAGCCGTTTGGGAGCCTAGCCCATGAGGGGGTCGTCTCCAAAAAATTCGCGTCTGTTAGGAATATGGGCGACAGCGCACATGGGAGCCCCAAGGGGATACGCCCCCAGCTTGGCGATTTCGAGCACATAAACCTACTTAATCTCAGAAGGTTCTCGTTATCATATGTTTCCCCTGAACAGGAGCATGAGGTCTATAAGATAGGGAGGATTATTGGAGCCTATCTCGCAAAAATTGATGCTGAAAGCCCTCAAAATCGGGATCTTTTCGACAAGAACTCAGGAAGAGACTTTTGGGGTATTATTGGCGATAAAGCTCTTCAGGAAGATCAGAGGAGGACGTGGAAGAACCTGGGTATCGGTTTCATAGGCGTTGAACGCATTGACAGGAAACATGGCGTTGTTAAATACAGCCTTGATGAATCCCCGTCCTCTGTAGTCCATAAGAGGAACACCCCTTGCTTTATGGAAGCCGGCATACTCTCCGGGATGGTGGAATCCCTTTATACGATCTCTCAGAGGGATGTTAGTGATGCCTTAAGTGTCCAAGAAAATTATCCCGTAGTAGAGTTATCCCTGCTAGACAAAGGCGAGAACCCTCCGATAGACCCCCCAGCTAAGGGGGAATTAGAGTCCATGCTTTTTGAGACAATCTCTCTCGTATTAGACGAAGCCGAAGCCTGCAGGCGGGGTTTACCTGATTTCTCTTACATGGCCCTTGACCAGATGATTAACTATCTCTTTCTCACACTATCGCCTGGACATATTATACTATCTAAGCAGGCTGGGAGGATATGTGGTGAAAGAATCAGTAGAGAGGCCAACCTGAGCGGTGTTGGCCGCGCCTTAGACTTTCTGCAGAGGATATTCCTCTATCTTAGGGCTGGAATCATCCACGCCAAGGAGGGCATAAACCAGATAACCGTAAGTATGGATGAATCAGTCTATGCGTCTGGTGTGGACAACGTAGGCATCAATCTCTGCACCTTTTTTGAGGGCATCCTGGAGGGCACACTCTCGAAGGCCACCGACCAGAGGTGGTATGTGCTGGAGACGAAGTGTGCTGGAAACGATCATCTTCGGTGTGAGTTCAATTGTAGGTTGGCAGACTATACCAAAATGTAATCTATTTTAAATCTGAAATACATATAAATTACTAGATGTTGTGAGGGCATATCTACGATATGTTTGATTTGTGTGATATTGCAGGTAAAACCTAGTGTGAACCACCAATTCCATTGTGACCATTAACTCCAGTTGATCCTGCTGGAGGCTACTGCTATTGGAGTCTGCTTAAGCCATGCATGTTAGGGTTTCTGGCAAGGAACCCAGCGAACAGCTCAGTAACACGTGGACAATCTACTCTTGAGAGGAGGATAACCTCGGGAAACTGAGGATAATACTCCATAGGGGGGGTGTTCTGGAATGACCTCCTCCGAAAGGATCTTGGCCTATTGCCGGCCAAGTTTGCTCAAGAAAGAGTCTGCGGCGGATTAGGTTGACGTTAGGGTAATGGCCTAACGTGCCTACGATCCGTATCGGCTATGAGAGTAGGAGCCGGGAGATGGATACTGAGACAAGGATCCAGGCCCTACGGGGCGCAGCAGGCGCGAAACCTCCACAATGTGCTAACGCATGATGGGGGGACTCCAAGTGTCCCTGTACAGCAGGGACTTTTGTAGAGTGTAAAAAGCTCTGCGAATAAGGGCTGGGTAAGACCGGTGCCAGCCTCCGCGGTAACACCGGCAGCTCTAGTGGTAGTCACGTTTATTGGGCTTAAAGCGTCCGTAGTCGGTTTGATAAGTCTCCGGTGAAATCCTGTGACCTAATTACAGGGCTTGCGGGGGATACTGTCAGGCTCGGAACCGGGAGAGGTTAGGGGTATTCCTTGGGTAGCGGTGAAATGCTATAATCCAGGGAGGACCACCGATAGCGAAGGCACCTAACTAGAACGGGTTCGACGATGAGGGACGAAAGCTAGGGGAGCAAACGGGATTAGATACCCCGGTAGTCCTAGCCGTAAACGATGTGGGCTAAGTGTCTCCTGAACTTCGTGTTCAGGAGGCGTTGAAGGGAAACCGTTAAGCCCACCGTCTGGGGAGTACGGTCGCAAGGCTGAAACTTAAAGGAATTGGCGGGGGAGCACCACAAGGGGTGGAGTCTGCGGTTTAATTGGATACA
>JAFGDV010000006.1 GCA_016931955.1 Candidatus Altarchaeota archaeon
GACCCAGGACATGCCCCATGCCCCGGCCCAATATACGACGGATGCGTAAGAAACAGCGGCACAGGCTACCTAAACTGGGCATGCTGCCACAACATAATATGCAAAATACAAAAAGAAGTGCACATATGATAGAATGAAAAAAGAGTCCCTCCTGTTCTTGGTGATTGCGTTCTCGCAGTTAGTTGCTGGAGCGGACATAATACCCTTCGGGTTGAAGGAGGCCTCGATAGAGGAATGGATCAACCTCTTCTATGCGATGACTGTCGCAGTCGCAGTATTGATGATGATATTCCACGGCATCAAATGGATCACAGCAGACAACGACGAAGACAGAAAACAGGCGAAGGCTGGAATCAAAAACGTCTTCTTGGGCTTGGTTTTTATACTTTTAGCTGCTGCATTGGTTGACATGGCATATACCAAGCCAAGCTACTAGATGGGGCAGGAAACCTCTCCAACGTAGAGATAATTCACGAGAGCGAAGGAGATGATTACAAGAGCCAAACCTACTAAGACATAATATACTCCCTTCTTTGCGTCATCCCGTCCCTGAAAGTCATCAGCAGTCATCCACTTGAGTCCGTTCACCATCAAGGAGAGAACCGCCAACCCAGCCGCGATGGACTCAAGAATCAGGATGATCTCACAAAACTCCTTATTTGCGGCACAGTTTCCAGCGCAGGATTTTACACAGGCATCGAACTCGTCTGAGCCAGATGTATACTTGCTGCATGTGCCAGCTGAGCAGCAGCTTTCACAGTCGCCTACGATGCAACCTGTCATGGAGCCGCATTCTGCCGCGCATATTACTGGACAGTTGCCTCCAGAAGCTGTGTTGCACATGACCGTGGGCTCGCTTCCATCCTTGCAATTGTTGCCGTCACCTGCAGTGCATTTATATGATTCAAAGGTGGAATCAGCGTATCCAATCAATGTGATAGCTATTAGGATAATGAATGCTTTTCTTGCATTGGGTTTCATTTTCACTTAATTAATTTGTTTTGTTTGACTTAATAATCAGCATGTGAACGACCCTGTAAAGAAGTAATTAGCTAATGATGCCGCTGTTATGATCAGTATCAAACCGACGAAGACGTATGCTATGCCCCTTTTCGCATCCTGTCGGCCCTCTATGTCATCAGACAGCATCCACTTCATGCCATGAAACATGATAAGCAAGATGGAAATGCCGGCAGCCACTCCGTAGATGATGTAGAGGACGTTGCATAATTCCTCGTTGGCTCTGCAGACTCCCATGCAGTTTTCCATGCATACTTTTTTTTCTTCATTCCCGTAGGCGTACATTGAGACCTTATTACACCACAAGGGGCTATTGCAGCAGTTCTCACAGTCTGTACTGCATGTTGCCTCCCTGCCGCACTTAGAAGCGCATTGATACTTGCAGTCTACTGTGTTGCTGCATTTGACCTCAGGCTCCGCCCCATTTGAGCACTTGTAGTGCAACCCCATGCAGATGAAGTCGTCGTAAACGCAGGCTGCTGGAGGCCCCGCGTCGCATTTCATGGCGCATGCCTCCACAAGTGTGCACGAGCACTCTGCAGCTGATTCATCGTATTTGCATTCAACCAGGCAGGGCACGTTAGGATTGACTTGGATGCTGTCATCACACGTTAGACCCCCGTATGTCTGCCCGTACTCTAAACACGCTATGCCCTCGTATTCGCCGCAGCATCCTGGCGGAGTCACGAATAGGTGGGGATCGATACCTCCAAAGGGGCAAACATTTGTTGAATCTAGTGGGTCGTTAGAAAATCCAAGCTCGCATTCAAGGGATTCCATTAGGGGGTTAGGGTTAGGTAAGGCGCCGATGATCGTGACTTTCGCCTCCCCTTTACCTGGGGGAGGGGGATTCTCGAGGCTGCACGCATCCCAGAGGCTCGGGACACTCGACAGCTTTATGGTTCCAGACTCGCCTGACTCAAGCCTCAACCAAAAGTCATTCGGCGAACGCTCCAATTCAAAATTATCCGCGTCGAATAGTACGGCTCTGTAGCAGCATTTCTCGGAACCTTCATTCGTAAACTTTACTGAGAATCTTATCTCATCCCCCCAATAGATTTCATGGGTTATCTCGACTTTGGTTTGGTCGATCTGGCATTTAGTTGGATCACAGCCTGCGTATGCGCTCTCAGCCAGAAAGATCGCCAAGAGGAGTACTGTAACCGCCTTGCTCAGGGATTCCATCTTTAACATATTATGGTGTGGAGGAATATTAGTTCTACCAGCGTTGACGCAACGACTATGAGGATAAAGCCAGCAAGCACGTATTCCACTCCCTTTCTCGCATCCCTCCTCGCCTCAAGGTCTTCGCTGGTGATCCACCTGAATCCATGCAGTATCAGCATTATTATGCCTGCGAACATTGCCCCGTAACGCAGTAAATCGATGACGTTGCAAAACTGCCTGTTTGACTCGCAGACGCCGTAACAGGTGTGATAACACGCCTCCTCCGTCTTACTGCCTGCAGCATATATGCTGCATACATCGGTTGCAGTGCACTGCTCGCAGTTATCTGTTAGCAGCGTCTTCCGGCCGCAGGCTGCTGCACACTCAAGCATGCAATCAGAGGAATCCGGTTCACTCACCAACTTGGCAACGGAACACCTCACAGACGGTGTGCTGCCGTCCTTGCACATGTAGCTGCCGAAAGTCGCATAGGTTGTGCACATAAAGGGCCCAAAAGTGCAGTAGGCCCCGCCTGTTGGTCCGGGATATATCTCGCATCCGACCGCACAGTATTCTAGTATGGTAGTATCTGTGTCATCGACGACACATGCATTGCTGGGGCTGCCGAAACACGGATCGCGACATTTCGTAGCAGAGACTGCTGAGTTCATGGATATGAAGAGGATGAAAGCCGCTAATATCCATGATTTATCATTCATTTTATTAGAATTAGACTAAAGGGATATATAACCACAAAACTATATTTATTGTAGGCAGACCATTCTTTAAACGTGACAGAATATGGTGAAAAAATCCAGAGACCATAGGTTTATTCTCCTCATCTCTGTCATCCTCATACTGACAGTGCAAGCCAACTCCCAAAGCCCCCCCAGCTGTACTATGACATTGTCGGTAAGATTCGATCCTATTGATCCAGGCGAAGACAACGAGTTTAGTGTGCAATTAAATCCAGTCCCTGTATGCCGGGATAAGCCTGTGAGATTAGAGGTCATCGATCCCAACGGGGTCAGACATCAATACTATGGAATCACCGACATTAGCGCCCGCATACCGCCGGCTGGTTACCTGAGTTACCTGAAGCAATTCGATAACATGCCTAACACGGATGTGAGCGGCAGATACTATGTGATCGCGACCCTATACACGGGTGACTGGGTTCAAGACGACTTCGCCGTTAACGTAATCTGCGATGAACAAGCGAAGGACGGTGGGGGCACATTGATAGCTGAACGCCAGATCACCATAGGCAGCATCCCAGAGACCGTGGCCTCAGATATCGTCGCATGCACCGACCTGAATGCTAACTGTGGCTACCTTGACCTGGTCTTGGATAAGGACTGCGCTCAAACCGGCGGCAGCTTTCCAGGCGCAGATCTTAACGTAGGAACTACCGAGCCAAGCTCAACAGACCACATAACTATCTGCACTAAACCGCTCCCCTCCTCCGAGCTGGAGTACACCTCAATAGACGGCAACAAGTACACGCTCATCGGCATGGCTGCTGAAGACTCTGACTCGACCCATTACTGGATGGCTAAGACCGGAGACGATGAATGCATAATGGGGGACGTCACAAGATGCGAGTTGCTCACTAAGAGGCTTTTCATAGACGAACCACTTTACAGGGACTACATAAGAGACACAGTAAACGGCTTGGCATATGTTAACCCCCCCTGTTCGGGCTTCTATGAGGCCGCAGTGGGCTGGCTGTATGACATCGACACCCCAAGGTACCACGACATCTTCGGGGATTTGACTGATTTCCTCTACTGCCATCAGTCCCCCTTGCCGTCATTTAAACTCATAAAAGAGTCGCAGTGGTGTCATCTGATAAACCTGGGATGGTATTCCGTCGTCAACCTGACCAACAAGGAGGGTGTCACAAACATCGTCAACGACAGCATAACAGCTGAGAACCGATGGAATAATCTCTCAGGCTACATCGTCTTAGGGCATGCATGCCCCATCTGGCGGGATGTTGATAATTTACCCGCAGGCCTCCAAACCTTTGACGCTACCGCTGGGGGTTACAATGTTCCATGCCAGCTTCCTGACAGCGAACCTTTTACGCCCCCGTGTTCGGCATCAATCCCCAACCAATGCATCTACGTGTGGACGTCCTCTTATGCGTGGGATGGATTGTTTGGGTACGAGAAAAGCTTTGATTACACGTTGACTAATGCGGCTGAGGTGGAGGTATTGATGGCTGACAGCAACACAGACACCCAGATCCCCGCCTTTGATGTGATAAAGGAGGAGGTGGAGTCTATAAGGTCGCGGGTGACGGTGACGCCTAATATGGTCGCATCAGACTGTGGCGCTGTAGCCCCCATAACTGATGTCTTTTATTATGATAATCCGCTCCTCCCAGGATACCGTTCCTGCGATGACCACAAACTAGGTTACTATAGATTGTTCGACCAGGATACTGTGTGGACTAAGATCTTCGCCGTGACGCCGATGCTCGAAGACGAGCACTGGGCGTGGGACTGGGATTGGAGCAAGGCAAGCGGACCAGATGTTGACTCCACCATCTCAATATACATTGGAGGAGGCTGCAAGAGGACCAGCGCATTCTACTTCAACTATCCTGGAGCAAAATCTAAGTACTTCGACTCAGCCAGCGGCACCAATACGCCTATCGTAGACTACGTGGATGTCACAGTAGACGACGGAGTTAATCCACCAAAAATCTACAGTCATGTACCTGGGAGGAATCTGCTGCCTTTCCCGCCTGCGGATGCTGTAGAAGATGAAATCACCGGGCTTCCCATACCGGCACGCACCCACCCATATGAGGGCATAAGGTATTCCTTCTTCAAAATAGACCATGTTCTGCCGGAGGATGCCGCCTACCTCAAGATAGACGTGGAATACACGTGCGAGACTAAACTGGAGCGGACTCAATCACCAGTCTGCGGAGGAGGCACTGAGACAATAGAGGACGAAAGCATCGTCTCAGACAGCTACACCATAAAGTTCCTCGACCACGATAATCCAAGAGAGAACTGCAGATGGAACAATCCCCTGGAGTGGATGGTGATTGAAGGTACTTGGCAGGGAAGTTTAACACCTGAGCATCCCGGGAGGTTCTGGGACGCCGACCTCGAGAAGAACATATTCCACCTAGAGGAGGATTCTACTCAAAACAGGCGGATGGTCTCAGTGGAAGAGGTAGAGGAAGAAGGCAAGATAATAGAGGCGTTGGTCAGGGGCGAGGCTTCAGGTGATCAAGCTGATATGATGGTTGGATTCTACAGCGACGCTGCCGCAAATAACTATTGGTACGTTGACATAGCCCGAGACGGCGGTGTAGGCGGTCAGAGCATAGTAATAGGCAGATATGAAGCGCCGTCGAGCTGGCAAGATAAGGAGTATGAAATTTCCCCTGTTCAGCCCCCGGATGAGGAGAAATGGTATTGGGTCAAGGTCTTCCTTGACGGGGATGACATATATGCGAAGGCTTGGCTCTGCGATCCCCCGGATCCCTGGGAGTGCAGTAAAGATGAGCCAGCAGGCTGGATGATACAATACGAGATGCAGGCAGGTGACACTAAGTATGGCCACCACTGGGTTATCGGTACCGACATAGGGGATACTGGCGATGAGGAATTCTGGTTTGACACCGAACCCATGTGCGGGATAGACATCAGCGGCTACTTTACGCCACATGATACACCCTTAGGTTACGCAGTCATCACCGACGGATTCATAGACATAAATATTAAGCCGGACACCCTCAGCGGATTCAACGTCAGCTTTAGAAACACAAGCATCATATACGAGCAGACCGCGTATCCCGCTAAACACATACTGTACAAGAAGGGAAAACCAGAAATACCTCCTGAATATCCTGACATCTTTGAGTTCTACTACGAAGACAAATACGGCTATGAGTCGGAAATATATGGTTTCAATGAATTATGCAATCTGCCTCCCTGCCCAGCGAATTGCCACTGTGAGGAGAACGACATATTCAAACCGGAATGCGATAACGTCGACCGAACAAAGGGTTCATGGCATTACTACCCCGACGGCTGCATATGCGCCCCCAGCGAATGCTATCCTGACCCGTGCAGCTCCGACAGGACATACCACGAATTTGAGGGCTTATACTATGACTTCGTTGACTTCAATGCAATGCGTCTTTCAAAGGAGGAGGAATACCTTCAGACGGTGATGGACGCCGACGTGGCGGATGGTGAGACCGCCTTTTGGATAGAGGGGAGAGATCTGAAGGCTGAACTGGATGTTGGAAAGATAAACTCCGCTGAGGGCAGATATCGGCTCTATTTCTCTGGCACAAACGTCAAAGTAACGGACTTTAAAGACGACGCTCAGATCATAGTATCCACGCACTTCAGGAACTACACATACAAGCTCAAGGATGTTTTAAGGCCGAGGGGCAAGGCAGTCATCGCCTATACAGTGACTCCTCCTAAGGAGTTCATAAAAACAGGTGACATCGTCACCATAGATCTGGACCTAATATGCGGCGCAACAACCATAAGCAACGCAGAAGTCGAAGTAATCATCCCAAACTATGAGGGCGAGCTTTTCGGCGTTAGATGGGAGAAGCCCAGGATCGAGTTAGAGGATATTGAGTTGGATTTCTGGGCTGGACCTGTTTTCATGCCCACCATTAAACCCGACTTCAGGGTTACAGGGGATAGATCCTATGTGACGACCGACGGTACGGGACACGCAAGCTTCGGCCTTATGATGAAGCAGAAGGCTGCACATGTAATACTCTACTACGAAGGCGGTGATTTATGCAGTGAAGCCGAGGCCAGCTTCATCTTAGGGAGAGAGGACTTGTCATCCATAATAACGAGTGTTGACTTCATCCTATTGCTGATCATATTCATCCTCCTCATATTCTCGTACAGGTGGTTTAAGAGGGGCAGACTGGACTTCTATGAGATGTGGCAGGAGTTCAGAGGGGAGAAGGACTAGATCTTAAGTAGAATCCTTATGAACGTGATTAAATCGCCTTGGCAGAGATAGGTCAACAGAACCCCGAAGAAGAGGAATGGGGCGAACGGCAGCGTCTGCTGTATTCTCACGTGATCGGATTCTAGTTTTTTTTCTTTGTATAGTCTATTGATTAGATCGATTTCTTTTTGCGTTACACCCCTCCCAAGATTTATGATAACCTTATTTTCTGACTTTATGTCTTCTGCCAACATCATGCAGGGCTTCAGCTCATCTATTCGTATGGATGTCGTCGTTTTGATCAATCTGCTTAGGCTTATGAGAAACATAACGACCATGAAAACAAAAATCAGGGAGGCAAAGAACCTCAGAAAATCCATGGTGAGAACCGTATCATAGTCAAATAAAAGCCTCAGCACAGAAAACAGTATGGATGCCTGCGTCAAGGTGATGAATTTTGTCTTCCTGAATGCCTCAGGTATGGCCATGAACAGGAGCAGGTATGTTAAGAATGTTAGCTGCATTCCCATAAACGAGAACAGTCCGTCGAAGAACCATAGGAATCCGAAAAGGAACAGTATCCTACCAGCTAACGTCTTCAGATCGAATACCTTCCTAGGCTGAATCTTTTCTTTGATGGAGAACGGGAGGGTTAGGAGTAATAAAAAGAAGAGTGGGATGAATGTGTTGCCGAGGATTGTGAATGATGGGAAGTATTCTACGTAGCCTAACCGGTATGTAGTTAATGGGATTAATGCCGCATATGCTGAGAATAGTTTCGCATCCCCTGCAGTCCACATTTTGAACGTCCACAATGAGTAACTGACTAGAAACGCTATAATCACGTTGATCAATAACGCAGGGTAGTAGTCTTGGCTTAGACTATGGTTTTCGATGAAACCAGAGAACATCAGGGAATTCATAAGGACGGCGAAGATAAACGCTAAAAGGATGTATTTGTTCCTTATCTTCCCGCAGCGGATGTCTTCGTAGGATGTTATAGAACCAAAGACCAAGATGAATGGAAAAAATATGTTTGAGACCATCTTTATAACTTACTATTTAGAGGTAAAATCTTTTTTTGGATTGAAAACAATAGTTTAATACAGGATGTCGAAGAAAAGGCTTAAATCTGCTGTAGACAATATGGAGGTTTTTGACGCTGAAAACTATCTCATCTTATCCGTCAACCCAAGGATCTATAGCCTTGATGTCGTCTATTATGCCGCCTACGTCTTATTGGATAGGGCGTATGTCATACTTGGAGGAGACCCGAAGAAAAAGATCCTGGTAGAATTGAGACCGAAGGATAACACAGACCTGAAAAGCTTGGGCAGGGAATTCAACAACGAGTTGTTGAATTACGCAGTGTACCTGAAACAATCAGCGAAAAATCAAAAGCTGAAGGAGGCTATCCTACAGAGGGTTTTGATGACCAATCTCGCTCCTGTGGAAGGCTGTGAACCGAATGAACTACTAGGGGATCCTGGAGGAATCACCAAACCCTGGGGGAGAGAGCATGGCAGGAAAAAGAAAAAAGGTTAGTGTGGATGAGAGAAAAAATCGAGTAGTGGCTGTTTTCGATACCCGATTTTATACCCCCGAAAGCATAAAATCGTCTGCTGAAGACTTCGAGGACTGTTGTCGTCTTCAAATTAGGTCCTGGAAAGATGATATAACTGTGGTATTGTCTCCTAAGAGCAGAGACATCAACTTAGACTTCCTCGGATATGAGTTCTATAATTATGTCCTTGCCAGGATGAGATCAAAAATGCCTGGTTAATTTAAGATGACTTTCAGCTACTTGGACACAGAAAAGTGTGTTGACTACACAGAAAACCAATACTTCGTGGAGAGCTTAGGGCAAGACACTTTTTTGATAACTACGGAACATGGTGCCTGGGTTGTTTTAAATAGGGAGCAATACAAACTGCTTAGATTGAACCGATTACATGAGGATTCAGGCCTTTTCCAGGAATTAGAGAGAAAGGGGGTGATCGTCACCAAAAGGAATGTAGACAATATAATAAACCTTTACAGGCTAAGAAGAGACTTCCTCTTTATGGGAGTGAATCTGCACATAATAGCTGTGACGTCAAAATGCAATCATAGATGTATTTATTGTTTCACTGGGTCACGGAAAAACAGAGGGGATATGGATGGAGACACTGCAAAGGATGTGGTGGATTTCATATTCCAGAGCCCAAACCCTGCAATAAATATAGAGATCTCGGGAGGTGAGCCGTTGATGAATTTCGACGTTGTTAGATTTATCATAGAATATTCTGAAAAATTGAATAAAAAGTGCGGAAAGAATCTGAGCTTCTCTGTCGCCACAAACCTGAGCCGGATGGATGAGGACATCTTAGAGTATTTGATGGATAAAAAAGTGTCTATATCCACTTCCTTGGATGGACCAAAGAGAGTGCATGACAAAAACAGGAAGTATCTAGGAGGTAGCAGTAGCTACGAAGAAACGGTTTATTGGATTGACGTCATCAAAAGGGATCACCAGTATCCTCTCATAGGCGCACTGCCTGTGATCACAAGATATTCATTAGCCCATGGGGGGGAGATAGTCGACGAATACGTCAAACATGACCTTGGTTGTTTAAGGCTTAAATACATCTGTCCTACAGGTGACGCACAGAAGAGGTGGGACAGGATAGGATACACATCTGAGGAGTACCTTGTTCTATGGAAGAATGTTTTGGAGTACATCCTTGAGCTGAATTTTAGCGGCATAGAATTCAACGAAGGATTGACGACTCTTGCATTGAAAAAGATTTTATGGACGCGGGATCCGAACTATGTTGACCTGAGTATGCCCTGTGGTGCTGGAATAAGACAGATCGCATACGACGAGGGGGGTAACATATACACCTGTGATGAAGCAAGACCTTATGACATATTTAGGCTGGGCAATGTGGGTAGAGACGGATACATGGAAACAACAACTTCGAGGATCGTTGCCAGTATTGTCGGCATATCCTCTGGCTACCCCCTCATCTGTGATTTCTGTGTTTGGAAACCATACTGTGGAGTCTGCTGTGTCATATCATACGCGCAACAAGGGAATATAATACCAAAGCTGCCTCTTGATTTCAGATGCAGGATACATAAGGGGATATTCGAGTATGTATTCAAAAAGCTGCTTTCATCGCCTGAGTGGAGAAAGATTTTTATGAAGTGGGTTAATATACCAATGTTCTAGATTTACATATATGTTTTTATGTCAGTAACCCAATAACTTATGAGTATGAAAAAGAGACTTCCAAGGATAAGGAAGGAATTATGTTCGTTTCTGTCTGAAGAAGACGGCAGGATACCGAAGAAGTCGATGCTTGCAATCGGTTCTACTATGGGTGGCATAGCTTTGGCCGGATTATTCTCTGATGTGATACCGTCTGCTGAGGCAACATGCCCCTCAGAAACAGTATTCACTTGTTGGCATAATAATACCATTAACGCAGCCTATGATTCAACAATGTGTGCAATAACAGCCACCCACAATCTCCACGCGAATTTCAGCGTGGGTCCTGGGGAACATGGAACCAGCGGTTGCCGGCACGACAACAGTTGCCCACCGCCAAATGATGGATTGGATCCCTGCCTATGATTAATCTAACGCTCACCAACGAGCGATAGCATCGTATTTCAGGATAAAATGATTGGAATCATCCCCATTAGCAGATATATCTCAATCTGTTCATTTTTACTTTTTGCTGCCATGCCTTTGATGACTATGGTAACCGCCTCATCAGCGCAAGATAGGGGACCTGAGGGATATTGTCTGGCCGCCTTATCATACATCTCTGACACGGAACGATCGATGAAGCTGCCGTTCAAGGATTTTGAAGAATTCGCTAATAACAGCCTTAGAGTGGACGCTAAATACGATCCGTTGATGCTTATCAGATTTGTTCCGGATGATGGGAATGATCGCTTTTATAGCCTGATTATGTTCGATCTATACAAAGAAATGGATATTGCCTTCTATTACAGCGTGGATAACGAGACCCAGAAAAGCGATTTCATCGGTTGTTCCCTATCTTCCGATGAATACCCGATAAATCTCGGCTGGTCTGATATCGTGTTAGTTCATAATGAACAAAGAATTCAGAGGGTATTGGTGGACAATGTTACATTCTATCGTATAGATGACATGGCCAACCTTTCAACACCGGATGGTTCTCTCAGATGGAACATACATAAAACGCTTCTGCTATACGGAGGGGACTCCTCTGTCATGGAGGGGTGGGGTGCGTTCAAGAACTGGATAGGTAAGAATTTCTATTTTGAAAGAGATGTGGGTATGTACATCTTGGAGGATAGGACTACTAGAATAGAGACTCCAGATATTTTTATGAAGCGACAAACAGAATTGAGAGAACGACAAACAGAATTGAGGGGACTTATTCATGCAACACAGGTAATTATTGGTTTTTTGGTCATTTTGTTGATCATTTATCTCATAGTAGAGAAGAGGAAAGAACTCGGTAGGTGGATGGAATCATGATGGCGAGAAAAAAGGTCGTAATAGCACTTATAGTAATGGGTATCGCCTACGTTGGGGTGACTGGTATATTTGATCTGACACCCATTATAATGCCTGATGTCCGGCTCATAGACTATAATGTCACAGGGCCTGTTTTTTTGGGTGTTGAGCTTAATAGGGTAACGGATTACCACATCTACATGTATGACATATCGAATGGGAAAATTTCGACCCTCGTATCGAACAAGGAGGGCTTATTCAGCCCAGCGATAGACGGGGACAACGTCGCTTATATCAGCTACAGTGGCGGTAATCCTGACATCCACGTAATCAATATACCCACGAAGGAGATTAAACATCTGACATCAGACCCATATCAACAGGATTACCCCCATATCCATGAAAACAGGGTCGTATGGGAGGATGAAAGAAGCAAATACGCTGAAGGAAGCAGGGTAACAAACACTCTGGACGTGTATATGTATGACTTGAACACCGATGAAGAGAAACCGATCATAACAACACAGGGTAAAGAGAGGTTCCCTTCGATCTATGGAGACATAGTGGTCTGTGAGGTCTACAGTGACCTTGCATGCGAAAAGATTTATTTCTATGACCTATCAACAGGAGAACTGACGGAGATAGCCTCAAATTCACTGGTAATGGGTCCACCACACGTATACAAGAACACCGTAGTGTGGGCTTCTTTGGTTGAGGGGGACGAAATCTTAACCTATGATATAACTACAGGTAAGACACGACAGATCACAAGTTCGGCAGAGAATGAGATGGATACGGACATCTACGAGGACAAGGTGGTCTATGCTAAAGGATTTCTGGCCAGTGACTTAGATATATATATCTACGACATAGAATCTGGTCTCGAGGACAGAATCACTAACACACCAAATAACTTGGAGAGGCTGCCCAGGGTCTATCAAGACAAAATTGTCTATATCAGATGGGTGGGGGATTATACATATGTCTACCTCTACGACCTGAAAACTGGGGAGGAGAGCATGATAGAATCTCCGTCGAAATTCAATTATTTGGTGGATATCTGGGAAAACAGGATAGTTTGGATGGGCTTCGATGTTTCTGAAGAAAAAGAGGATTCACTGTGAAATAGTTTTTCCCTTTTGTATAAAGGATGAAAGATAAAAAGGGGTTTTTTGATGAATTAAAAAGTCTGCGTTTAGGTTGTGATGCGATTAAGGATATTGTTCTAGTATATGATGGGGTTAAACCCTCGACAAGATTAATGTTACCACAATACTCACTTAAATCACTTCAGGAGTTTTTGGTAAGATATGGGCTCTGCATTATAAGATCAGACTATAAAGTTGTAACGAAGAAGGATAGAAGCAAGGGCGGTTGGGGAAATAAAATTCTGAGGATAGTCGACGCAAACTCCGATGAAGGAGAACCCTCTTATTATATCGCAAAATCAGATGAGATTGCAAAAGAGGCAAAGACTGCGGATTTTGTAGATCCCGACGAATTCGGTCAAACCTTGGGTTATCCTATATGCTGTCAGGAATTCTTCAAGAAGTATTTTCCGTTAGCAAACGAAAAACAGTGCGACTTCGTCCTCTATACATTAAAGGAAACAAAAGAAGACTACCCATATGACCTCTACAACAATAATGCTTCCAGGTACTTTGGTTATTCTCTTTTAAGTCACTTTCCATGTTCCTTCAACTGCAAGGAGTCGTCGAAGCTTGCAAGGAGTTACTACAAAGTGTTCGAAAGATACTCACCAAGTTGGGCGAATAACTTCATCTATTGTCAACAGTCAGCGATCATCTACACTGAATATGGTGGTATTTTTTTAATCAAAAATTTCGAGCTTAATGGGGATATCCTACGGTATGGCAAATCAAGCCGATTGTATTCGACTATAACAAACAAGAACCTGGAATTGCTTAGTAGGGGAAACAATATATTGATCAAATCCAAGAACAACTTTTCAATCCGCCAGGGAGATAGGCTTCTAAAAACATTTAAGGGCGAGAATGTTGGGTTGCTTGTTTTTGGATAGGCTACCTAGGTCGTTTTTTGGATACACAGATCCATCAGACAGAGTGTGTGATTGTCTCCGCATCTTATGCAGTATCTCTCCAAAACCAGAAAGGCCTTGAATTTTTTTAGGTCTATATTGCTCAATAAATCCGCGTGAAGTTCAAGACGATTCTTTTTCCTGCAGAAGTATATCTTTTCGGGGGGAAGACCTTTCTTTTTGAGTATCCTTATCAACTCCTTGATCTTTTCGAGTGATTCTGTGACCACTATCTTTTTTATGCATCCGTTTTCTGTGACTTCTTCATGAGGCTTTCTTATGATTTCGGTCATATTTTTGATGATCATAGCTCCTTGAACATGTTTTTTATAGTAACTTGGGCAAAAATTGATTGGTAACTCTATGTTCTTCTCTATTGTAGAATCTATTATCCTCAAAGCGGCCAGTTCGCTGCCATAAACTGGCATTATGTCGCTCATGAAATCATTTTCTGAGGAACCAATTAGAACCTTATAGCCTCTACTGCTCATGTCCCTCAGATTATTCTTGCTAAACGTCAACTCGTGAAGATTCAGGTATTTTACACCGATTTTTTTCAACTCTGGCAGCAG
The DNA here is from genome assembly GCA_016931955.1 of Candidatus Altarchaeota archaeon. Taxonomy (GTDB): domain Archaea; phylum Altiarchaeota; class Altiarchaeia; order IMC4; family QMZM01; genus JAUWTD01. The sequence goes on from JAFGDV010000006.1 coordinate 14,273, forward strand.
TTTTTTTACTTTTTCTTCATCTTCGGGGATTGCTGGTATCTCCACTGACACAACATCAACGCTTTTCACGGCATTTTTTAGCGGCTTTGTGTCGTATTCTCTTGCTGCTAGATCAAACCTGAGCTCATCTAAGCCGCTATCCCTGAGTGCATTCAGCGTTTTTTTAGAGGCCAAGTCGCCGTTGGTGTAAAGCCAGATGTAGAAATCCTCAGACATATTATCCTTCATTGCTGAGATGAAATCAAGAGCTCTGTCGAGTACACATAAGGGTTCACCGCCGGATATTCCAACACCCTCTATATTCCATCTCTTCAGGAAAGAGATCAGTTGACTTGGATTATGAAAGATGCTGTAATCGCATTTCACGTAATCTTTTTCTGGTTTGTTCCTTGGTTGGGGACAATAGAAGCAATGCCTTGTGCATTTTTCTGTTATGAAGATGCAAATCCATTTACCTCTTTTACATAATCTGCAGCCCTTGGATAGGTCGCCGTAGAATAGACTGTTTCCTTCTTGGGTTGCCTTGAGTCCTCTGGAGATCAAGCCATCTATAAGCTGCCGTCTTTCAGAGCGATACACATCGATCTCTGCCTTTGAGGGCCTCCCTATTCGTCGGTAAAGCTTCTTGTTCTCATTCTTTATCTCACGTATTTTTTCGGGATTTGGATAATACCATCCTTGCATTTTTAGATGTATTTAATAATTCAGCACTAATAAGTTAATAGTATCCTAGAGGTGATTGATTATGGTGTATGTCAAGAGATTGTTGATTTTATTATTGTTGTTCTCTCTTTTGATGCCTGCCTGCATCGACTCAGGTGGGAAATCCGATGAAGTTGTTGTCTATGTCGCACATGATCAGGATTATTCTGAGCCCATACTCAGGGCTTTTGAAGAGGAAACTGGCATCAGGGTGAAAACTCTCTACGATACTGAAGCTACTAAGACCACGGGCCTGGTGAACAAGCTGATAGCGGAAAAGAACCGTCCTCAGGCTGACGTCTTCTGGAACAACGAAGTCAGCAGGACTATTGTCTTGAAGAATAACGGTATCCTGGAAACCTATTGTTCGCCTAACGCAGCCGATGTGCCAGCTATATACAAGGACCCTGAATGTTACTGGACTGGTTTCGGAGCTAGGGCGCGGATCATACTCTACAACTTGGATCTTGTAAGCAGAGAGGATGCACCCGATTCCTTGATGGATTTAACAGATCCCAAATGGGAGGGCAAGACGTGTATTGCAAACCCTCTTTTCGGTTCTACTGCATCGCATGTGGCTTCTCTATTCGCCTACTGGGGTGACGACGAAGCCATCCAATACTTCACTGGCCTTAAGGAGAATAACATCATGATTGTGGAAAGCAACGGCATGGTCAGGGATCTTGTTGTTTCCGGTGAATGCTACATCGGCTTGACTGACACTGATGACGCAAACGATGCCTTGGTCGAGAATAAACCTGTTGCGATGGTGTTCCCAGATCAGGACGGCATGGGTACTCTGGTTTTCCCCAATTCAGTGATGTTGATCAAGAATGGGCCGAATCCAGAGAACGGTAAAAAACTCGTCGATTACCTGTTGAGCAGGGATGTCGAGAGAGAGCTTGCTTATACGAAGGCGATGCAGATACCCCTTAAACCTGGAGTGGAGCGTCCGGAGAATGTTCCTGACGTGGATGAATTGAAGAATATTCCTGTGACGCCGGAGGAGCTCTATAATAAACTTAACGTCTCTCAGGTTTTTGTTCAGGAGCTTTTTATCAGATAATCCCAATTCTTATGGAAGATGTCTTTGAGGTTTCATGCAGATTTAAGGCTATTATTAAAAATCTTAACGCTTTTTCTATTCATCGTAGTTGCCATAGTTCCACTACTTTGCATCCTCTCATCGGATTTCTCATTGGAGCTTATTCCCACGTTTCTTGATGAGAGGTTGCTGTTTATCTTCCTCAGAACAATCCTCTTAGGTGTCAGTACAGTAGCTATGAGTCTTCTGATAGGAGTACCACTCGCATTTCTCTTGGAGTATACAGTGCTACCATTCAGATCCTTCCTGGAAAAGGTCTACATACTGCCTCTATTGATACCCCCGTATATAAGCGCGATAGCTTGGTTGGAATTCCTGGGAAAGAAGGGGGATATCACGAATCTGAATCTTCCATTGGACATATACAATCTACCCTCAGCCATAGTTATTTTATCTCTTTCATTCTTTCCGATCGTGACTTTGTTGACGTCATTCGCACTCAAGAACATTGATTCCAGACTGGAGGATGCTGCAAGGCTCTTGTATCCTCAAAAGGAGGTCATAAGGAGGATAACCCTTCCATTGATTATGCCTCACATCATCATCAGCTCAGTCTTCGTTTTCGTTTTTTCCATCTCCGAGCTCGGCGTTCCCGCATTATTGATGGTTAATGTTTTCACCCCCGAGATATTCGCACAGTTCAGCGCCTTTTTTGATACCAGCAAGGCTGTTACACTCTCCCTGCCTCTCATCATCTTGATATTCATTATCATCCTACTGAACAGATCATTCCTTGGAGGGAAGTCCTTCATAACCATCTCCTCCTTTTCTAAGAGAAAGAAATCGATTGAATTATCAAGGACCCAGAGTTTGGTTGCTTTGTCCTTCGCATCTCTCATCCTGGTACTATCCGTTGGGATACCGATCTCGGTTCTACTTATAGAATCCAGATTGCAGTTCTCAATAGCTCTCTCTGAAGCCTACACACCTCTCCTAAACACCATAAAAATGGCTTCGATGGGCGCTACCTTGATGGTCGCCATAGGCTTCTTTCTCGCGTATTTTTACAGAAGCCGATTTGATCCAATAATCCTATTCCCCATAGCAATCCCGAGCATGATGGCGGGCATCGGGCTCATCAAATTCTTCAACATCGAATTTCTTTCTTTTATCTACAACAGCTTTCTCATAGTCATAGTAGGGTACGCAACAAGATTCCTCCCATTCGTCACGAAAACACTCCATCCCTTCTTTGAGCAGATACATCCCTCGATCGAGGAATCGGCGCTCCTATCAGGCGCCTCCTTCTGGAGGATTCTCCATCGGATCCTGTTCCCTTTGATGAAGCCTGGAATCATTTCGGCGTGGATTGTCGGCTTTATACTGTCGGTACATGAACTTTCTACGACGATACTGGTTTCCCCTGCAGGGCTCCAGACCCTGCCAATCAGGATATACTCTCTGATGCACTATGGAGCTCCCGAGATGGTCTCATCCCTCTCATTGATATTGATTGCTGTGATAATTGCCCCCGTGATACTATTCCTCCTAATCAAGAAGTCATTATTCAGGGCGGTGACGGCATGACTTTCCTCAGAATAAGAAACGTTGAGAAATCATTCGGCAGAAAGAAGGCGATATCAGAGCTCTCATTGGAGGTAGAGCAAAATGAGATCATCGGAGTACTCGGACCCTCAGGCTGCGGGAAGACGACTCTTCTCAGGATTATCGCAGGCCTTGAAGTACCCGACAGAGGAGAGATAATCATCAACGGAAGCACAGTTTACTCCAAGCGTACATTCATAACGCCTGAGAAGAGGAATGTTGGCATGGTGTTCCAGGATTTTGCGTTGTGGCCGCATATGACTGTGAGAGAGCATATAGGCTTTGTGTTAGAGTCGCGAAAGATTAAAAAAGATGAAAAAATCAGTGAAATACTGAGGTTATTGTATCTTGGATCACTGGCTGGGTCTTATCCTGAACAGCTTTCTGGTGGAGAGAAGCAGAGGGTCGCGATAGCGAGGGTTCTGGCTCAGGAGCCCAGGATCCTGTTATTGGATGAACCTGCGTCTAACCTTGACCAGATCCTCAAGAGAGAGTTCAAGGATGAGCTGCTTAGGCTGAGGGAAGTTCTTAAGGTGACAGTAGTCTATGTCACCCACAACTACCTTGAACTGCTTGGTCTAGCTGACAAGATCACTGTAATGAAAGACGGCAGAATAATCCAAGAGGGTAAAACAGACGAAGTCTACGAAAATCCTGGAAATGGGTTCGTAGCCAGCCTCTTCAATAAATAGTATCCAAAAAAAAACGAACTTATTAACCAAAAAGATTTAATCTATAAAGAATATGAAAAAAACTCTGTTACTCTTAAGTTCATTTTTATTGATTCTTCTAGTTCTAAATACGGTTAACGCAGCAGATACTGATGGAGATGGAGTTCCTGACGCCTCAGATAATTGCCCCAGTGATCCAAACCCTGGACAGGACGACCTCGATGAAGACGACGTTGGGGATGTATGCGACTGCGATGCTGACGGTGACGGAGTTGACGCTGATGAGCCTATCAAAGGCTGTTTCGGTACAGACTGTAACGATTTTAATAAAGATGTTGTTTCAAAGATAACCTGTTATGTGGACTGCGACGACGACAACTTCGGAGACCCAGCAGTATCAACGACTCAATGTAAACAATGGTGCACGCAGATTATACTGCCAATAATATGCCTTAATAACGACTGGGTGCCTAATGACGATGACTGCGATGATGATCCTTTAGCATGCGGCGCATACTGCTACCCAGGAGGTACAGAGGATACGTGTAACGACTGGGATGAGAACTGTAACGGGATGGCTGATGACGACCCCCCAGACGGCGACGGAGACGGGCATACAATCTGCGATGGAGACTGCAATGACGGCGACGGCACTGTCTGGGATACGATAGACTGTTACCCGGACTGTGACGGAGACCATCAAGGAAATCAATTTAGTCCAGCAACGACCGCATGTGTGCTAAAATGCTCTGATCTACCACTTACATGCAACGGATTTGTTTACGTAGACAATAAACTGGACTGCGACGACTCCAACGGAAACACCTTCTTCAACGCGCCGGAGTCATGTGACGGCATAGACAACAACTGCCCAAATGATGGGGGATATGGGCTATGCGATGAAGGCTGCGACGATGACGACGATGACTACTGCGACTGGACAACGACTTTTGTCGCCCACGCTCTGAACGCCTGTGGACTAGGCACCTGTCCTGGGGGAAATGATAACCTTTGCCGATGCAACAAAGCAGGCGACTGCAAAGATAATGATAATAAGGTATTCCCCCAGGCCATAGCCTCTGAAGGCGATACAGCCTACTGCGGAGTTGATAGTGACGGCGACGGCATTCTCGACTGCTGTGATGGAATAGACAACGACTGCGACGGTAGAACCGATGAAGGCTGCCCCATGCCGTATCCAAGCCTCCAGGTCAACAATAGTCTAAATGTTGTGATTATTCCTTATCAGGCAATGCAGTGGTGTGATCTGAGCTACTGGAGTGGTTCGGCGATGGTTACAAAATGTTACTACCATATTGGAGGAGACGCCGACTTCAAGGACGCAGGCGACTACAAGGTAGCGATAGACTGGGATGTTGAGCCTGTTTATAAAACAGGGAGCTTTATTGTCACAATAAACCATGACACACAACAACAATCCTGCGATTGCTTTTATCCCGACGACTGCATGGGACTGTCGTGCTGGCTTCCCGGTTCTGCTCTCAACCCTGACTGGAACATGCCAGGCCTGGAAAAATTCTGCTGCGGCGACGACGAAAACGAAATCTATGTTGGAGGCACGGACGGAACATTCGCCTGCTGCGACAACAAGAAGGAAGATGGGATAACAAGTCTCGGCGGAGAAGAGTGCGTGATTCATGGAGAATGCCAGAATCGGTTGGTCGGCCCCAACGAGGACGGCAGCCCCGGACTCTGCAACACTGTAGACGACGACTGCGATGGGATAGTGGACGAAAACTGCATGTGTGATTCCTCCAAGACCAACTGCGACCAAGACCTCGACTGCCCAACCTACCTGTGCAACGACACCTACGGCAACACTAAATCCTGCTGGAAGGTCGGCGGAGACGCCGACCCAGTGGGGGCGAATGCGTGCTGCGGGAGTATGACTTCTTCACCTGGATTTCCAAATACGCCGGGAGAGTACTATATCTGGAATCCATGCGATGGAAGCGACGCCTGCTGCGATCAAGCGGGAGAGTGCGTCCTCGGAGGCGTCTGCATGGGCTTCGTAAAGGTTCCCGGCCCCGAGCCCGCATGCGACTTCATAGACAACGACTGCGACTGCTTGGTGGATGAAGACTTCGACGTAGACGGGGACGGTTTCCCCTCATGCGCCGGAGACTGCGATGACTTTGATATTCATAGATTCCCCGGCAACCCAGAGATATGCGGCGACGGCATAGACCAGGACTGCGATGGAATAGACCCAATATGCGGCAGCCCCGATGAGATAACCCTCGGAAACCTGTGCAGGCTCGTCTACGACACAAGCTACCTACTTGTCTATATCGCCGCCGCGATAACGGTGCTGTTGCTGGTCATCGGAGGCTTAACGCTCATCGGCTCAGAGGACGTTGAAGCCGCCGCCAAGGCGAAGAGCAACATAAAGAACACCGTAATCGGCTTAATCATCGTCTTCGCTTTGCTTGGAGCAGGACACATGCTGGAGCCAGAATGCGTCTACCTGCCGGGGACAGGCTACCAGCCGCCCTTCTATTACGGCGAACCCCCGCCTCTGTCGGTGGTTATCTCAACACCAACGGATATGCAATTCTTCGCTCCATCTGAGCTCGTAACATACAACGCCGTCATATCCGGTGGCTCGCCCCCCTACGTGTACGTCTGGGACTTCGGAGACGAATCACCGACTGTGTGGGGCAGCATCACCACCTCGGGACCGTGCGGCGGGGAAACATACAAATACGACGTCAAAGGCAAGGGGAGATACACTGTAAGGATTACAGTCACGGACAGCGCGGGCAGAAAAGCCTGGGATGAGGTGGACGTCTTAATCGACATGGTGCTTGCTGAAATAGATAAGCCGCCTAACGGATTCATCGGAATCGTGGATGAACCAGTTGACTTCGAGGCGTCAATCTACGGAGGAGAACTGCCGTATGCCGCTTGGTCATATGGTTGGTATACCGACGCCGGTGCTTTCCCTGGTGGCACCCTTGAGGACCTGCCTGGTTGGAGCGGTTTTCCAGTAAATACCGTAGGCGACTACGTGGTCACTTTTGCTGTCACGGATGCTGGGGGACGGACTTCCTCGGACAGCATCCTGATGAAGATAGTAAGCAACGTCCCGAAGATAAAAACTGATTACGCCGATGCTAATTTCGGCTATGACACCATCGCTAGCTGCTGGAAGGCGCTTTGGCTGGCTGAGGACGAGACCATAATAAAGTTCAAGGTAGAACCAGTCAACAACCCTTTCAATAATCTGAAAGTCGACGCGAAGGTCGTGGAGACAGGAGACTGTAAGTGGCTCAAGTGCTGTAAAGCATTTGACAACGAGTTCTACACTTCAACCTTAGGTCCTGTGCCACTTGGTAGTGACAAAGAATTCATTTTTAATAACTTCTGCGTTAGGGTCAAGAAGCTGGAGATACTGATTGACGGCGACTATTCAGTTGGCGGGGATGAGTGGACGTTCTGCGCCTGCTGCGACGCCGAGAATCCCTCTGATAGATGCCCCGGCAACTACGACGATGTGCCACCACATGATTTCCATGAATGCAAGGTAGTGCTTGGACGTTGCTCTAACACGGACTGTAGTGCGATACCATAATTCAAGGGTGCCTGCACGTGCTCTAATGGGGACTTTTCTGATCTAAGAATCCATGTATTTATTCGAAGACTCCATATATTACTTTTATAGAGGAGATGGAATCCAGTAAAACAAAGATTGCAGCGATAGCGTTGATTGTTTTTTTGCTTAGCTGTATTGCTCTCCCACAGGAGGAAGACCCCGGCTCAAGCGGCTTGATACTAAGCAAACTATTGCAGATACCTGAGCATTTCTTTCTCTATGTGGTGGAGGAGATACTCAAGGCTACCATGAATGCCGTGGTGGATCTCTTGAAGACGATGATCCTCTGGAATCCTAACCCAGACGATATTAAACCCATGGTAGATGACTTCATAGAGATTCTCATCCCAGTTTATGTGATAATAATCATCGTCTTGGGGATCTACATAATCTTTGTATCGATTTCGCCTTCGGGGAGGGCTAAGGCTAAGAGCATGTTCTGGAAGACACTATTGAGTATGATGTTGGTCTCCATATCGCTGGAGATATTCAAGATACTCTTAGCCATCTCCGACGCCCTAAGTAACAGGATGCTTGCAGGGGTCGTGACGACGAGGCTCCCCCAGTTTATGATGACGATGGCTATGAATCCACACAATCTCTTCTTCCTCTACTTGAATCTCGTCTTCTTCCTCCTGTCGGCGCTTATTGTCATAGCGCTCAGATACATCCTTGTTTTGACGCTCTGCGCCCTGTTCCCTTTCACGCTGTTCCTGTATTTCTTCGAGTTCACGAAAGAGATAGGCTCCAAACTCCTCAGGTATACATTGATGGCCATATACACTCAGGTAGTTCAGGCGCTGATGCTGGCTATAACAGTGATATCGATGAATTCATTGAGGACGGGCAGCACCGGCGGAGAGAATATCGTCTACGCGTTCCTCTTCATTGCAGGCTCTCTCATGATAGTCTTAGCTCCCTTGATGATGATGGGGATCATGAAGTGGATCGGAGGGGCATTGGCGGGAGCTGGCATGGTCGTCTCGTTCATAAACCCCGCACTCGGCGGCATAATGGTGGCTGCTGGCGGGATAGCTGCCGGCATGGGTCCAGGAGCCTTGATCGCTGGTGGAACAGCTACCGGGCTTGGCTGGGCCTATAGGAAAGGCGGAACATAAGGAGCATTATCCAAGATCACATCGATGTAGATAACTCACTGGATTGAAAAAAATGCGGAAGCTTGGAGTATTTGATATGAGAGTTCTCGCTGTCGCAATCCTCTTATTGATTATCAGCGGTACCACAGTAGGAGTTCAAGTATGCTCATACGGCAGCGAGACACATGGATGCACATGGAATCCACTCACGTGGCCGGGCTGCTGGGTTCAGATACTGATGGACATGGGCAACTGCGTCATGATGTTCTTCATCTCCAAGATGGGTGACTTCATCTTGATGAACCCTGAGATAAGCGTGTTCGATCCTTTTATCAAAGACATCATCTCCCTTCTGTTCCCAATATACGTGATAGCCATAGCCGTTACCGGAGTATATGTGATCTTTCTGTCCACTGAACCAGAGCATAGGGCGCGGGCGAAATTGATGCTGATTAGGTTGATAATGGGCATGGCCATGGTAACGGTTTCAATGAGCATCTATCAGTTGCTCCTCAACCTCGCTCATGCAATAGCCCAACAAATCCTCGCCAGCCAGGGAGTGACAGCCGGCGGAGGAGGCGGTCTCGCCATACTGAGCATCCTGATAGTTGTGAGCGTTGTATTCTTTTACATATCCGCCTGGCTTCTTCCAGTGCTTGCCATAATAGCCCTCATATCCATCGTATTCAGGTACTTCATGGTATCCCTTATGGCTGTCCTCTTCCCTTTAACGCTTTTTTTCTACTTCTTCGAGTTCACGAAGGGTATTGGTAGGAACCTGATGAAGTACACGATGATGGCTGTCTTCACGCAACCGGTTCAGGCCCTGATGATGGCCATAATGTTGGTCGGCCTCCATAATGTGGAAGCCAGCGGCGGCGGTATTATGGCGCTCCTTATCGGTTTGGGTGGATTGATCATGATCATCGCCGCCCCATTGTTTATGCTGGGTTTGATGAAGTGGATCGCTGGAACAGTAGCTGGTGCCGGCATGATGTTGGCCTTCAAGAGACCTCTTTTTGGCGCTGCACTGGTTATTACTGGCGGAATGGGCACAGGCATGGGCCCAGAAGCCTTCGTAGCGGGTGGCTCGGCTTGGATCCTAGGTCACCAATACCAGAAACATGGACCAGACAGGGAACACGGAGTATATAATCGCAGAAAGAGTCGCATCAAAAGGGCGACTAAATGGATCGCGGGGAGAAAAACCGTCCAGAGGGGTATTAAAGCGTTCAAGAGGACTAGAGCTGGTATGAAGGTAACATCCGGTATGAAGACTCTCAGGTCTAATGTGGACGCCGCCGGCGACAGCCTCTACAAGTTCAAGACAAAGGTCAAGGCTGGCTGGGTGAGGCATAAGAGAGCGATCGGCTGTTCGATATTCATTCCAGGCTACTGGATCTACGCTGCCGGCAAAAGCAGGATGGGTGCTTCCATAAAAGCGACCTTAGCGAATAAGAGGTATGCTGCAACCATCACAGCCGTCAAAAACGCCACTACTTCAGCGGATGTGATGAACAACGTGCGCGATTTTGGCGGTAAAGACTCCGCAAGGGAACTGGAGAGCACACTCCCCAACAAGGATAAATTAGTCAAAGACATCGCAGACGCTATTGAAGCCACCGTACAGGCTCGGGGGGGTAGAGCGCCACGCTCATACTATGAGGCCCAAGCGAGGGGTATCGTTAATGGATACATGGATACCCTCGACGCCAGGATTATTAGGGATGAGCTTAGGGCGGTGGGCGTGGACAGGAACACTATAGGCTCGATCTTTAAGGGTAACCGTCCAGTGAACCTGAATCAATTCAAGAGGGATGCTGAGTGGGTCACAGGGAGGGATAAGGCTGTGAAATACGACATCAAGGCGGCGAAGACCTTCAAGGAACTTGAAGAGATAAATGAAAAATACGGTATCTGGAAGGATAAAGAGTTAGAAGAGATAAGAGAAAAAGCAGCTAAAGGACAGAAAAAGTTGGACTCTGAGGAGACAGTCAAGGAAAGAAGAGAAAAAGCAGCTAAAGGAAAGAGAAAGTTGGACTTTAAGGAGACAGTCGAGGAAAGCAGGGAATATGCATTAGAGCATGTGGAAGAAGAAGTTAGAAGGCAAGTAGAGGATAAGTTCTGCATGTCGGAGAAGGAATTAGACAAAAAAGCTGAGAAGTTGATGAAGGATCACGGAATCACCAAGGATGAGGCAAAGGCACATGTAATGAATGAGTTCAATGAAACAGTTGAAAAGAACGTTGAGGAACTGATGAAAAAACCCGAGATGAGGGAGAGGGTGGAGGAGGAATTCCTGAAATGCATGAAGAAATTGCCGGAGTATCAGGAAGTGGAGAGGTATGTGGAACGTGAGTTGCGCAGGAGCCGGAGGCTGCCTCCTAATGCGTCCGAAGCAGACGTGAGGAAGGCCGTGGACGCCGAGATGACGAAGATGCTGGATAAGGAGTTGGATGTGATAAAACAAGAAAAAACAGTCGCCGCACAGAGGGGTATGAGTGGGGGTGATGCTGAGAAGTTCAGACTAAGGGACAAACACGGTGAACTTCGTAAGGCCTTTGACGGCTCCATCGAGGATCTGCCGCTAAGCATAGACAACCGAAGGGAGGTGATTATGACCTCCAAAGCGAACATGGCTAAGAAGGCTATTGAAACCGCCGGAACAGCTGACGAGATCAATGCTGTTTTGAAGAGGAACCGTATTCTGCAAAGTGAGTTGGAGGAATCATGCATGAAGGCCTACGGTGTTTCCAGGGCAGACGCACAGGACCAGATGAGACAGTTCTTAGACACCCATAAGAGGAGCGCTGAGTTGGCTTTGGAAAACAGAAGGGATAGTCTACTGAAGCGGGAGGGAGCGATTGATGGGATACGTCGGGGAGTTAAGTTGATCGGTCTGTCGCTCACACCTGCTGGTTGGATCATAACAGCGAAGATCATCGCCGAGGGCAGGAAACCCTTCGCCAGAGGCCTTCAGCGGACTGGCTTAGCCGTTAGAACCCGGATGGAAGAATCATACAGGGGGAGGCGGATGCTGTCTAGGTGGGATGCAGGCAAACGCCGTGCCGGGGCGAAGTTGGCAGGGGCGAAGATAAAATCCACGAAGATGATGAAGGCGATAAGAACGCGCAGGCTGGAGAAGGGATTATACAAGGAGTTTATGTCTCTGGGAGCTAATAACACGTCAAGTGCTTGGTTATCGACGCGCTTAACTGATACGTATCGAAGAACAAATGATCTAAGCGGAATTAAAACATCCCTGGAGGGTTGGTATAGGAACAAGTACCCAAATATGCCAATTGACGAAGTGAACAGGAAAGTATCCGACTTCATCAACAGGTATGACCCGGACCGGGCGAGAGGTTCGGTACTCTCTAAAATGGATACCTACTTCTATGAGATAGGTGGTAAGGAGTTGCAAACAGCTCTAGCAAATAGGTTTGAGGTCTTGGATGTTTCTTCCGACCCGAAGAACGCAGCAAGAAACGTGGTTAAAAAATATCGTGAAACCGGGAATGTGAGCGAAATTGAAGGGGAACTGAGAAAAGCTTACATTAGTAAATACCCGAATATGCCAATTGATGAAGTGAACAGGAACGTATCCGACTTCATTAAGAGCATTAGCGTAAAGGATACGTATAAGCCCGAGCTTAAGAAGGTGAGTCTCCTCACCGGTGAAAGGGAGGACATAAGGAGGACCCGTGCTTGGAAGGCCGCATACCACAGTGGGTTGTCGCTTATAGTACCTTTCTATCCTATCGCTCTGGCTCATGCGGCTATTACAGGAGGGGAACTACGATCGATAGCGCTTTATTCAGCCGAATGGATGGCGGCGTCGAAGGCATGGAAGAAGTCAAAGGAAGCAAAAGAGAAAACATTTGAATTCTTCAAGCAAAGCAGGCCGGGTATAGCGATAGGGGAAGCGGCTGAGATATATGCTGAAATAGGCAGGGACGTAGCTGATGCTGGCAGGAGGGGGGTTGCTGCAGTGGGGAGAGTGCCCAAGGCCGTGAGTACTGGTGTCAGGGAAACGACAACTGAGCGTTTGAAGGAGATGCGCACACGCAGGCTGGAGAAGGAATTAGCCAAAGAGTTCAAAGGAATGACCAGAGTTAATCCAGATAGATTAGCACACAACTTAGTTGAAGAGTATCGCAGAACAAATGATCTAACAAAAGCTAAAAAAGAGTTGGGTAGCTGGTATCGGCGATCACACTGGATCCAACATGGAACTCCGATATCGATCTATGAAGCCGATATTAAAGCCGCCAGATTCCTTGGGGTGCATGACCCTGAGATAAGGGAGCCTCTTAGGGCCAAATGGAAGGAGGGTCTGGTAAGGAGAGACCTGAACCTTATGGAGAAGGAACTGGCGTCGGAGTTCACGAATCGAGGCGTTCCTGATGCAGACAAGATGGCAGGAGAGTTAGTCAAAGACTACGGTAAATCCAACGACCTGTGGCAGATCACCCAGGCATTGAAGAGCCACGGCGCCAAAAACAGGATAAGCTACTTCAAGGAGAGATACAGTCCAGAGAAGCTCGGAGAACCATTACATAAGAGGCCGGGCAGCTCATTCAAGCGTACGGCAGAGAGGATCGCATCAAGGGAGGAAGAAGCCCTAAAGAGCAGGAGGCTTAGTTCGATGAATAGTGGACTGGATGATGAGTTCAATAGATTACAAGTTCCTGCAACAGACAACTCTGTACAGGAGATCAAAAAATTGGTCGATAACTACGGAACTGATACAACAGACACAAATTTCACCAAGGTCAGAGACAGACTGGTTGAATTTTACAGGAACAGGGGGAGTTCTTTCGATGATGCTGGGGCGAAGTCTTATGAAATACTCAGAGGCTATAGTCCTGATGATCTCAGTAAGCCTGGTTTTGTGGATCTCAGGGGTCGGGCTCAGTGGGTCAGAGAGCATCGAAGACAAATTGGGGTCTCGCTTGTTGCGGCACCGGTTTACGCCCCCTATCTAGCCAGTCGCGGTGTGTATGCTGGACTGAGCCGTGCAAAAACAATGTCGACGCTGAGGGATATAGACAACATAAAGGTCACTGAAGCCTATAGATACAAGAAACTCCGGGATGCTATGGTGGGCTCTGGTGTCCCCGAGGCGGAAGCCAGGGTGCTTATCGACGACCACATGCATAATAAGAATGAGGAGATCAGGGCCACTCCCCCGGGCACGCCACGTAAGAGTGACTTAGAGTACCACGATAGCCTCCAGAGGGAGGCGAAGGCTCTTGTGGTGGCTGATAGGACCATGGGTAGCAGATACCGTAAGCTGACAAAAGAATTCTTTAAGCCCTTCCAGCACAATAAAACACTGGATGAAGTCATTGCAAGGGGGGGATTGTACAGTGAACAAGGTATGGAAGATCCTAAACTGATCGATATACGAGACCGTGCTGTAGCCGACATAAACCGCGGAGCAGACCATGAGCAGATTATCTTAAGGGCGAATAGAGAAGTCGATGACCACCTAATCGAGTCCGGCAGCTTTAACAAGTATCTGAAGGACAACATCAGGAGAAAATACGGCATACTCGGCAGCGAAATAGACAAAATCAACAGCCACCTAATGGACAGCAGGAGGGACAAGATCACAGAAGTTAGGAGACAGAGGAGCACGATTGCTGAGCCTCCAGTACACGCGAGGGATAAGGTAAACGCCCAAGTCCTCGTGGACGCTCACCGATCAGTTCAGGAGATCGCGTCAGTTGAAGCCGTTAATACGATGAAACCCTCAGTGCAAGTACAATGCATCGAATTCTTCGGAGGGGGAGACAAGGAAGTGAGAGGAGTGCGCCTGCTAACGGAGGCGGAGAAGAGAGACATCATTTTCGGGCTTGACTTGGGCAGCAACCTTCACGCGAGGATGCTCCTCGAGGACTACATGGGCATCGGACCCAGACCAAGTGAGTTCTATCACGGAATAGGACCAGAGACCAAAGAGGAGAGAGAGAAGGAAAGGGAGAGAGAAGAGGGGTCACCCCTATATGCTGCCGCTACAGTGAAGACCGCTGAACTCTTCGGCCAGATATCCGGTGGCATTGAAGAGCTTAAGAAGCCCTCCAAAAAAGGAGGGGAGGAAAAATGAATAGAAGGCTTAAAGTAATCGCAGCGACTGCATTGATGGTCCTGTTAGGTGCTGGAGAGGCGCTGGCTATCTGCAGATGGTATCACTGGTTCATTCCAGGCATATGGAACATCTGCATAATAGAAGCAATCATCAAGTGGTTTTTAAGTGGTCTAACTGGATTCGCCAATAACCTTAAAAAACAGATACTCTGGAATCCGGATCCAACAGCCGTTAACTCCTTTGTCCAAGCCTACCTTGACCTGATGCAGCCGATATTCACTCTATCAATAATTATAGTTGGCTTCTATCTGGTCTTCATGTCCGGCTCACCTGGGGGCAGGTCGAGGGCTAAGAGCATATTCTGGAAACTTATTCTGGCCATGATACTGACCTCTCTGTCAACGGAGATCTATGTAACATTGCTCAACATATCTGAGGGGATAAGCTCGAGGGCGATTGCCGGAGTCACTGACGGCTCAATCCATTTCAGTTTTCTAGAGAATCTTACTTTTGTCGCTGTGAAGATATTACTCAATTTCGTTTTCATACTGACAATGATATCCATTGGCATGAGACACGTGCTGGTGCTGGTAACTGCCGCATTGTTCCCGCTAACGATATTCCTCTACCTATTCGACCTGCCTTTGATCGGCGCCATGGGCAGGGAAACAGGTGCTAAACTGTTCAGGTGGACCATCGGCGTGATATTCGCCCAGACAATCCAAGCAATCATGCTCGCTATAACGGTTGTGTCATTCGGCAATGCACAGGAAGCAACTGGTTTAGGTACACTAGCAGCCGTCTTCGTTGGCATGGCCGGCCTTCTGATGATAGCCTGCGCTCCGTTGATCGCGATGGGGGTCCTGAAGTGGATAGGCGGCGCAATGATGACCCTCGGCATGGCGTTTTCTCTCACCGGTCATCCCTATTTAGGCTTCGCTGTAACAGCCATGGGCGGATTAATGATGGGTCAAGGCCCTGGCTCGGCCTTGATGGCTGCAGGGGGGGTTGCTTCGATGACTAAGGCTTTGAGCCTGTTTAAAACATAGAGACCAAGATAAAATCAACAACCACACCCTAAAGGGTGTGGTATGAACTTACAAACACACTAAAATGTCAAAAACAAAGGAGGTGCAAGC
>JAFGDV010000007.1 GCA_016931955.1 Candidatus Altarchaeota archaeon
AAAAAGAATTCGCCATCAGGCGAATTCCATTTCTCTTTTCCATCAATGCTTTTCTCTTTCCTAAAGAGAAAAGGATTGGTCAACAGCGTCCTGGGCTTCCCACTTATTAAGCAGTACAACCCAGATCGCTGGACGGCTTAACTTCTGCGTTCGGGATGAGTGCAGGTGTTGCCCGCCCGCTGTGGCCGTTGACCATTAAGGATATCCGATTTTGGGGTTAAAAATCAATCCATGGGGGCATCTAGCATCCTTCAAGGCATTCTTCCCTGTATTCTGCTGGCATCTGCATGCATGCTTGCTTGCATAAGTCGCTTAGGTCCATTGGTTCTGCGGGTAGGGTGAATAGGCTGTCATCTGGTGTCTTGAGTGTGACGCTGGTCGCAGTCATCTTATAGTAGCCTTCCTGTCCGGGAGAGGTTCCAGTTGACTCCACTAGGAGGGGTATGTAGTGGTTTGGGTGCACGCAGTACCTGACTGCCTCTTCGTTGGTTGTCATCTTGAAGCATTGAGCTGTCACGCCTGCGATAACCTGTGTGCCTTCATAAACTGGTTTCTCTATGTCTTCCTCTATTTCTGAGGTCATATCCTCGAGATTGAAGCCGTAGTCTGCTTCCTCCTGTGTTTCTCCGCCGAAGCAGCTCCATTCTCCCTCCATTTTTGTGCAAAAGTATGTTCCCTTGGGGATGTTGTAGGCTCGCATCTCCATTTCTTCTCCCTCGAAGCTGCCTGCTGTGTCCATCCTGAATTTCTCGCCGCTCTGGTATTGAGTCTGTGTCATCTTATCTGTTTCGCCTGCAGCCGATGTTGTGATATCATATACTATGGTGTAACCAGATGGTTTGCCCAGGTTGAATAGGCTCTCTAATGATATTCCTTGAGGGGATGTTGTTGTAGTCTTTCCTGTTGAAGCCAATGTTGTTGTCGTCTTTTCTCCTGCTATTGTGGTCGTTGTCGCGTTTGGTCCGCCTCCCATGCATCCGCACGTGGCTATCATCCCTAAGACAACCATAAGTGTCCATAATTTTTTGTCTTCGGTTTTCATCTTTTAATCACCAAATTATGGTATAGTATTAAGCTATATGGGAATAAAACCATGAAAATCCCGGAATCCCATCCAAGGTATGAGTCACTCATGTATAGGCAGAGGATTGTCGAAGGTTTGAGGAAGGGTTATGTTGCTGAGGCGGGGCTTATAGCCCATGGGAGGGGTGAGGCCTTCGATTACCTTCTCGGGGAGAGGACTGCTGAATCAGCCTATGATGCTGAGAGGGCTGCTGTTGCAGCGATTCTTTTATCCAATAAGCCAGTATTCTCCGTGAATGGGAACACTGCAGCATTGGTTGCCGCTGAGATTGTATCCCTCGCCAAGGTAACCGGCGCAGGGATAGAGGTGAACCTCTTCCATAGGACGGATGAGCGGGAGAAACTCATTGAGGAGATACTCAAGGAGTTAGGTACTGAGGAGGTTCTCGGAGTCGGAGAAGGTATGGAAATTCTCCCTCATATTGAGTCTGCTCGTGCCCGAGCTGATCCGGGGGGTATATGGGTCGCAGACACCGTTCTCGTGTGTTTGGAGGATGGGGATAGAACGGAGGCTTTAGTTAAAATGAATAAGTGCGTTGTCTCAGTAGACCTGAATCCGCTTTCTAGGACGTCACAGTATGCAAGTATACCTGTTGTGGATAACGTAGTCAGGGCTGTGCCGAATATGATAGAGCTTGCTGGAGAGATGCTGAGTTGGAGTGAAGGGAAGCTGCGGAAAACACTGACTGACTTCAACGAAGAAGAGTGTCTGGAAAGAATGATTTCACTTATGCGTAAGGGTTTCTAGCATCTCCTCCTCCATGAAGTGCAGTCTTCCAGGAACTACTAGGATGTGCGGGGGTTTCCCGAAGTCGTAATCCTTAACATCTTTGGCCTTCCCGTATCTGATCAATGAGTCGCCTCCGAGACGCGCTGCTCCTATACACAGTGTTTCCTCTGTGAATATACTCTCTCTTCTTTTCTCCTCTATTTGGAGCAGGATCCTTATTGCATCATTCACGGTCATGTATCTGTCTTCTTCCGCGCGCACGTCTAGGAGGAAGAGGGTGTGTGCTCCCAGCTTAAGGTTGTCTCTGAGCACGTCATAGAATGACGTTGGATGGTAGCCCTTCTCTGGGTACGGTATAGAAGCTGTTTTGCCGAAGTTATACGCTTGTAGGCCTGTTTCCATGACTGCTGAGTAGATGGATGATGAATGGATTACCCTGGTTTTTATGCCTGATTTTCCTGCCCTGAGAACTATGTCTGAGTGGGTTGTCGCAATCATCGGGTCCCCAGAGACCAACAATGCAGCGTCTTCTTTAAGCGAATACTTTAATATGTTTTCATCCGGACGCTCTTCAAGGTCCTGCCTGCTGAGGATAAGTATTTTTTTGCCTATCAACCCCTCCAGTCTGCCTAAATCGCCGTTGAAGGCGTTGGTGTAGAATTCAGCGTAGACTTTGTCGATCTTCTTCAGTATATTGAGGGATCGGAGGCTTATGTCTTCTTCGTCATGGATCCCCAAGCCTATGAGGTAGAGCATTGTAGAAATATTTTTAGAAAAACAAAAAGAAAAAGAAAAGAAATAAGGCCTGATTAGGGCCTTATCGTGTTTTGGTTCACTTATGCGTGTACATGTGCGTACAGCCACTGGACTAAGGCGTCGCCTGCAGCAAGTGTTTCCTCGTACTCGTAACCTGCGACAATCAGCAGATTACCGTCTTTCTTAACTACAAACTTGTCTGCTTCTGCGGCGATCTCCTCTTTGGTGACCGTACACATTCCGTTGACTGCTGGACCGCCTACTATGACCAGGTTCTTGGTTGTGTCGGCGCCGACCTCAGCTACCACCATCCTTCCTATAATCTTGTTCACGGTGGATGATGTGTAGGTCTGCTCCTCTGCTCCGCCCACGTCAACAGAGAACTCCTTCACCTTGAAGGTACAGCATCCTGCTGTTACCTCAGTGCCTTCATCTTCTTTGGTTACGGTGTCCTCTACGTAGGTGGCTTCTTCTCCAATACCCAGGAAGTAGGTTGAATCAACCGCCTTCGTCGGATGGCACAGTGTCACTCCATCAATCTTGTTGTCTACGCCCCAGTCTATGGTGTATGTCTGACCGCTGAATGGTGCGATCAACAAGGTGTCTATGTCCTCATCCAGTTCTTTGATTTTGTTGGCGTCGTTCGCTGTACCATTTGTTTGTCCGAAGGAGTCATAGAGTTTCACGCTGTTCTTGTACTTGTAGCTGGCACCCTCGTTGTAGCCTCTATCGGAGAAGTCTATAACTGTGACTTCGTCGGCTTCGTCTTCTGCCCTGAACACAACCAACAGGTCGTCGTCGTTTCTTGCCTTAGATCCTGCTAGTCCATCGCTGTTGTAGTCGCAGGTGGCGTTCTCTGTTTGGTTGGAGTTCATGTCCCAAGCAAGGCCGCACTCTCTAATGACCTCCAGGGATAGGGCTGTGTCCATGTCAAAGTCCTCGAATTTCCCTACCATTGTTGGGTCTATAGTCAGCTCGAAGTCAGTTCCACTGTTATCAGAGTACACTATGGTGTTGGTGCTCTCATCGAACCACAGAATTCCAGCATATCCGCCTTCTGCATCAGCTTTCCAGAACAGGTCGTCCACGTCAAGCGATATGTTGGCGTCTTTCTCGTAATCCGGCGGGTCTGTGTCATCCATAGCATCAACGAGAGATAACTTCCTTATCTTTATGTCAGCAATACCAGTACAGTTACATGTCGGCGTTGATCCAATCCCTGCAAGACAAGTTGCTAGCCCTCCGGCTGTTACTCCTGTACCGTCTGGGTTACAGACCCTGTCCAGGGTTATCTTCTTCTTGGATCCGCTGATCAACGGCTTCCTTGTAACCGCTACCGTATCCTCGGCGTCGCTTGATCCCTTCTTCTTGCCGTACTTTGAGTACTCCCATATGTCCCCATCCAGGAAGAACATGTCTCCCTTAGAGAACGGACCCTCGGATATCTTGACGTCATCGTATCTGTTTCCATCGTCTCCTGTTAAGCTGATGGCTAGATCATATACGTCTGATCCTCTCTCTAACACGATTGCGTCAGCTCCTCCGGAGCATTCCATGTCCCTGTAGTTGCCTGTCATGTAACCCTTAAAGGTCAGCATGAACTGGCTTGGGAAGTTAAGGGCTTCATCCTCTCCGAGCGCATCGACACCCTCTATGTCGTCCTTTAATACAACCTCTATCTTATGCAGGACTTCATAATTGTTCCCTAGCTTTGTGTCGTATTCGCTGATGTCGCAGTCGAAGTCAGGATCTGCTGCAAGTGTAGCGTTGCATGGACCCTTAAAGTCGTCCCAGTACACCTTCCATCCTTCGTATTCGACGCCTCCGAGCTCAAGGTCTTCTGCATCTTCTAATACGACCTCGCTTGAGGTGTCATATACTATGATGGATGCTGTCTCAACTGCGCCGGCTGCTTCGGCGTATACGCCTGCTACCTCCAGTTCATCGACGACGCCGTTGGCCATCTTGGATATCTGTACCTGGACTATGGTTCCATCAGGCTTCTCAACGTCGAGCAGGATACCTGCGACCTCATACTCGCCTGAGTATATGAGGTGGTCTATCTTAAACTTGTATCCATGGAACTCTGACGTGTATCCTTCGCTTGTTATGTCGTCCAAGACCTTACCCTCTGCAAGGAATATCTCGTCACTGTCTATGTCTTTCACATAGTATTCCTTGCCCATGAAGATGATCTTACCTCTGTACTCGAAGTCGGCGAACTTTTCTGTGGTTCCAGTGGTTATATCCATGTCCTCTAGTGGGATGTATCCTACATCAACCACATACTTTATTGCTTCGCTTTCGATTGCCATCTTCAGTGCTTCGCTGTCGTCGTCGCCTAGGCCTATCTCGTAGTACCTTATCTTGCTCTGGTTTATCATTATCTTCTCTTTCATCTCGTGGGATGGGTTCTTCAGTCCCTCAACACACAGGGTCTTACAGAACAGACAGTGTATGTTGTTGTATGTCCCCTCCAATAGGATGCCTGCTTCCGTCCTCATCTGCTGCTCGCAGGCTAGGGCATACTGGGTAAAGTCCCCTCTCTCATAGGTCTTCCACGACGTGCCTTCAAAATGGAAACCCTTAGCCTTGTCTTTGCTGTAGAAGTTCGGTGTTGTCGTTATGTTTCCGGCCTCCTCTGGTTTGTCGTCTTGTACGTAGTCACCGGTTGCGCCGATGGCTGCCGTCTCAATCACTACCTGACCTTGTGGTTCATAGGTTGGCACAAAGGTCTCAGTCTTTGTCATATACGCTAGGTTACCTACAGTGGCTGCAATATTGCCGCCTGCAACAGCGTCTGTGGCCATGCCCTTCTCACCGACTACAATCTGCACTATTGGATTGAAGTTGGCGTCAAAGAAGAAGCCCTTGTCAACGCCTGTCATGTCCATTCCTGCACTGACCGGCGCTGCTAACGCTGCTCCAAGCATTGCTGTGCTCGCCACAAAAGTACCTATGCGTTTCACATCAATACTTTTCATGTCTTTTCCTCCATTTTTTACGTTTGTTACTTACAGGGTATACCCTGTAAGTACTCTATGAATTATGAATGACGCTATATATATTTGTTGCCGAACAGAAAACGAATGAACCGAACTATAGGTCTTTATTAGGTTAAAAAAGTTCATATGGGCTTTATTTTTAGCAATAAAGTTCGAAAAGTTTTTTATTCGTTAAAAACCCATTTTTGAATCTTTATCCAGTTTGTTCTGCCTTCTTTTCTCCTTTCTATGATATTACGCTTCTCTAAACGCTTCATTAGGTCTGAAAGGGTCGCTTTAGGTATCCCCGTAGTCTTATAGATGTAAGCCTGCGTTATTTCATCATCGGCCTGCTCTATGACCCCCAACACCTTCCTCTCGTTCTCCTCAAGCATGTTGATGACGGAAGACTTTATCTTCCTGCTCTGCGCCCCCTCCACAAGGGTAACATCCTCTATATGAGATACCTCCATGCCTTCATGCCCCCCCTCTGGAACCTCTATAACGTCTCCGCCCTCGCCAACAACCCCATCCTCAGTTCTTTCCTTCGAAACACCCTTCCTCCGTCTCCTAAAAACAGAGTAGACAAAAACCAGTAAAAATAAGGCAATTACTGCAAGAAAATAGAAGATATTGTCTTGTCCGACAACACCCCTCTGATTTATCCTGTAATCATACTCGAAGCTGAAATAGGTTGTCTGCGGATAAAGAGACATCTCAGCTGTCAGGTTCTTAGATGACCTCAATATGTCCTTCGGTCTCAGAGAGAGAACATCAGTGCCTTCTGGAAATCTTACATTAACTATGGTCTGACCTGGTGTGGATGTGGTTGAGAAATTAAACGACCATATGCTGCCCTTCTTGCTGGTAAGGTCAAGCGTTTTGTACTGAAGCCTTATATTCCTATCATCTGTTGTTCTAAGATAGAACGTAAGCAGTTGTCGACCGCCAGCCGGGTCGACATCGTATTGCAGAGTATTACCCCTTGAGTCCTTGATCACAACATCCCGTATATCCCCTAGCGTGAGGATTCCGGCTATCGTGTTGTTGACTTCCAGCCCAACCTCCACATCAACGAAACCGTTCTCATAGACCAGGAGGTTTATGTAGTTGATTTTGTATATGCCAAATTCTTTGACTTCGTTGGCTTCCTGAGCTGATGCGGATTGGATGAGGATTATGATAACCAGCATCTGGATGAGCCATAAAATCGTCTTAATCCTGGGCGAGTATTTTACCGTAGAGTTTCTTTCTTTCATCATCCTTCAGTAGAGAGATTATCTTTGATGAATAGGTTTGGGCTATCTCGGAGACGTCAGCAAGCAGGGACTGCATCTCATCCATGGACAATGTGACCTTGTCTGGCTCCATGATCTCTATCGCCGAAGGACCATAACGCATGACGACCGAAACGAACCACCTGAAGTCCATTACAAGCAGCTTTATCTCAACCACGCCTGAGAAGAACTCGGAGTCCTTATCCTTGTATTTCTGGATGTCGTATAATTTAGCATACATGAGCTTCACGTGCTTTTCCCCCGCTAAACCTTCAAATATCGTCTTCTTCAGTGCCTTCTCCGCCGCTTCTCTATCGTTGCTCTGCACTTCAATGAATAATCTTCCGAGTATGGCACCATCCTTCAGATAAGCATCTACGTCGATACCTTCATTGAATATCTGCTCCATTATGGGCTTGTCCGCCATTTTTCTCAGAGACTTATTTTTCTCAGAGACTTATTATTGTTTTTATCTTATATTAGATATGTCTCTGAATGAATATAAACAATGTATGATGAACCTGCTAGCAGATATCAGGCTAAGGTGGTATGACGACGAAAGCCTGCTCTCAGACGACTCAAGGAAGCTCATAGAGCTCCTCCTGGACTCCCTGGGTGTCTCACGGGATATTGCATCAGACCTGTTCGAGGTATTGCTGTTGGCGAAATCCAAGGGCGTTGGATTAACCTCCTCTGAGATAAGGAAGGGCATCTTGGAACTCCGAGAGAAAAGAGGTGTTATCGGTGATAATAAATTGTCTTTGAGGAACATACAGATTTGGTTGAAATTCTTCCGCGACCTGGAGCTGGTTGAAAGGATAGGTTCCCGCTATCTTTTCTCCAAGAACAAGAAGCCAAGTGTTCTCTTTATGGAGAAAACGAAGCCAGAAGTGATAGACAAAAGCGTTGACTTCATCCACAGACTGCTGGAGGAGATAGAGAAATCCCATAACATCAGGTAAAGATGGAATGCACACGCTGCGGTAGGAATGCTAGTATAGAGATAAACTATTCGAAGGATCTTCTCTGCAATAGATGCTTTCTGGAGTTGTTCGAGAAACGGGTGAGAAAGAGTATAAGAGCCAACAGACTTCTTAATCCTAGGGACAAGACAGCCGTCGCACTATCAGGCGGCAAAGACTCGGCTGTTGTGCTCTCCATCCTGAAGGAATTGCATAAGAGGGCTCCCAGAGCTGGGTTGCTGGCGATAAGCATCGATCAAGGAGTCGATGTTTGCGGAAGAACTCTTGACGCTTCCAGGAAGATTTGTGAGAGGCTTGGAGTAGAGCACCACGTCTTCACTTTCCGGGAAGAGTTCGGTCTAACCCTGGACGAGCTCGTAAAGAAAACAAGGGGGATAGAGAATGCTGCGCCAGTATGCAGCTACTGCGGTGTCCTGAGGAGGCGGCTCTTGAACGACAAAGCCAGAAAGCTGGGTGTCTCAAAGATAGCTACAGGGCACAACCTCGACGACGAAATACAGACCAGTATGATGAATTTCATTCGCGGTGAACTGGACAGGATGGCGAGGATGGGACCCATCGTCGGCGTAGTACGGGATGCAGGCTTCATTCCCAGGATTAAGCCCCTCAGGGACTCGCCAGAGGATGAGGTCTTATTATATGCTAGACTCAAGGGCTTGGAGTTCGAACCTAGCAAGTGCCCCTACTCTCAGGACGCGTTAAGAAAAACGATAAGGTCGGCTATAGACTTGATCGAGGAAAAACACCCAGGAAGCAAGTTCCAGATGTTGAAGTCGACTGACAGATTGATTCCCATAATCCGTTCCAGCATGGAAGCAGGCGAGATTAGGAAATGCAGTATATGTGGGGAAGTAACCTCAGGAAGACTTTGCAGGGTCTGCCAGATAAAAAAAGAATTGGGTATATATTAAACCCCTATTTTTTATTTATCTCCTCTTTTATTCCTTCCGCCGTCTTCTCTCCTACTAAACTCTTAAGTTTCCTTATGTCTGCCTTCTTCAGGTCGCTGATTGACTTAAAGCCTTCATTCCATAGTTTCCTCGCCCTCACCCTGCCGATGCCTTTTATGCTGACGAGGGGTAGCAGCTCATCCTTTACGCCATACTTTATCCTTGTCTCAAGCCTCTTCATCTCCTTCAATGAGTTCTTGAATCCAAGCAGCTTGGAAAGCTCAGCTGAGGAATACACAAGCCACTCCGCTATCTGCAGCTTCTGGTACAGGATTCCTGGAGCAACATTATATGACTCCATTATAGTGTCCTCAGAAACCTCATTGATCCAGAACTCCAGTAGTCTGGCTGTCTTGAATCTCTCCAAGAATCTGGGGTCCAAATCAAACCCGTCAAGGTCCCTGAACAATTTCTCTGAGGAATGATACGCTTCCTCCCAAAGCATCTGCTCATCCTGCCTCTTCACATGGAGCAAGGACAGCTCAGATGAATCACAGAGCATCTCCAGTAATCCCAGAACTGGGAACCTGTTTTCTTCCTCCGCCTTCCCAAGGATCGTTATATAGTTCTCAGCCGTCCGGGGGTCTATGTAGAGCTCAGACACCCTCCTCCCCAGTGCTGTGGGTATAAGGAACCTGGATTCCTGTTTTATGAACCCGGATCCTTCAAGCCTGTTCAGTATCTTCTTGAGTTGGGCTTCGAAGCCCTCCAACCCATACTGGTGCCCGAAGAAGGTTGAACGGAAGAACTCCATCAATGCGTTCTCTGTCCTTGTGAAACCTGATGCAATGGATGCGAGCATATGGAACCTGAGGACGGGCTCCACACCCAGCCGTGAATATATTGCTTCCACTTCACCGTTCACGTATTTTTCAATGAAGAATTCCCTTTCAGAGTCGGTTCTAGCTAAGAGTATGGCTTTTCCGTATGTGTCGTATTTCGGCCTCCCTGCGCGGCCAACCTGTTGCTTGTATTCTAGGACTGGGATGTAATCGAGCTCGCCTTCGCCGTATCTTTGAACATCCCTTACTATCACAGTCCTTGAAGGCAGGTTGACACCCGCCGCAAGCGTCGGTGTTGCGACAATAACCTTAACCAGACCTTCCTTGAATGCGTCCTCCACCAGGATCCTCTGCTTGTTTGTCACGCCTGCGTGATGGAATGCAGTCCCCGATATTATACAGTCCCTGAGTTTTCTGCACTGGGTTGTCGGCGTCGACAACGCCGATAATATGTCTTCCCCGACCAGCTCTAAGTCCTCTCGTTGGCCTTCTTCAACCAGCTTCAGTTCTTCGCCGAGTTTTTCTGCGACGGATTCTGAGCTCTTCCTTGAGTTAACGAAGACCAGGACCTGACCTCCCTCTGAGACTGAATCCTGGACCAGCTTCTTCAGTTTACCGTATTTGTCTCTTCCGACCTCAACCTCCTCAATAAGCTCCACTGGCCTCCAATCTGAGAGCAGGAGCCCCGCATTCAACCAGTGAGCGAGCTCTCCTGCATTGCCTATGGTTGCTGATAACGCCAGTACCTGTAGATCGCCGAAGAGCATCTGGAATTTCGAGACCAGGATCTCGTAGACTGGGCCCCTGTCTGATGCTATCAAGTGCACCTCATCCATGACCAGCACTCCGGTATTCTGGAACCATTCGGGTCTGGATCGGAGTATGGAATCACATTTTTCCGCTGTCGTTACCAGTAAATCGAAGTCTAGTCTATTCTTGTACCTTGAAGAATCCATGTCACCCATCTCAAGCCTCACCTTAAGGCCTATGTCTTCATACTTGTGGAATTCACGGAATTTCTCGTATGCTAGAGCCCTCAATGGAACCACATAGACCGCCTTCTTTCCCTCATCGAGCGCCTTCGCCATCAATATCTCTGCCGCGAAGGTCTTCCCTGAGGCTGTTGGAGTGCACAATACCATGTTCTTTTTTTCTTCGAGAATGCCGCTTTCCACCAGCTGCTCCTGAGGCGGATAGAGCTCCCTTACACCCACGGACTTATAGAGGGTGATGAACTTCTTCGGCAGAGGAACCTCTTCAATAAGCATTTTATTTCTTCAGCTGCTTCCTAACGTAGGCTATCAGGCCGCCTGAATCGATCAACTTGAGTAGAAATTCAGGTAAAGAATGGAATCCGTATTCTTTCCCAGTCACTTGGTTCCTTATTAACCCTCCTTCGAAATCTATCTCCACTACTTCGCCGTCTTCTGCTTCTACAACGCATTCCACCACAGGCAGGCCGATGTTTATCGAGTTACGATAGAAGATTCTGGCGAATGACTCCGCTACAACACACGCTATCCCCACACCCATCAAAGCCCTTGGCGCATGCTCCCTTGAAGAGCCGCAGCCGAAGTTTCTCCCAGCAACGATGACGTCACCCACCCTAGCCTCCTTGTAGAACCCTGGGCGGACGTTCTCGAAGGCGTGCTTGCCCAGCTCCTTAGGATCACCAGTCACCAGATACTTCGCTGGTATGATCTGATCCGTATCGATGTTGTCCCCAAAGCGCCAGACCCTCCCCTTTATTTTCTTATTCATACTATCCCCTCAGGATTCTCAGGCATTATTATCGCGCAGATGATGTAGGCTATCACTCCAGGCAACACCCCGAAGGCTGTTATTATCACCCACCCTGCTCTGACAACCGTTGGATCCAGATCAAAGTATTCTGCGATCCCCCCACATACACCAGCGATCATCCTGTTCTTCTTCGACCTGTAAAGCCTCTTCTCGACCATTTTATCTTAATTCATTCGGGTCCGTTATCCTGCCAGTTAACGCGGATGCTGCCACAACAGCCGGACTCGCTAGGTATACCTTAGATTCCTTGTCCCCCATCCTGCCAACGAAGTTCCTGTTCGTTGAAGAAACACACACTTCACCCTTTGCGAGGACGCCCATGTATCCGCCAAGGCAGGCGCCGCACGTCGGCCCAGCGACATAGGCGTCGGCGTCCATGAAAACCTTCAATAGACCCTCCTCCATGGCCTGCTCGAATACGGCCTTACTTGCCGGGACCACGATCATTCTAACGCCTTCCTTTATCCTCTTCCCCTTCAGGATTTCGGCAGCCATCCTTAGGTCTTCTATTCGTCCATTAGTACATGAGCCCAGATAGGCTTGGTCTATTTCTATGCTACCTAACTCGGATGCTGGGGCGGTGTTCTCTGGGAGGAATGGCTTAGCGACCGTGGGAACGATCTCCTCCGCATTGTATTCGAGTTTCTCCGAATAGGCAGCGTCAGGATCGGAATACACCGCCTTGTATGTGCCCTTGACCCTGCCATTTAGGTAATCAAAGACCTTCTCGTCCGCGGGTATTATGCCCGCCTTACCGCCTGCTTCAATCGCCATGTTCGCGATGGTTATCCTATCAGAAAGCGGAAGTGAGGATATCGCTGTGCCGTAAAACTCCATCGTCTTATAGAGCGCGCCGTCGACACCGATGTCCCCTATTATCGTAAGGATTATGTCTTTACCCATCACGTATTTCCCAAGTTTCCCTTCTATAGTGTACTTCTGAGTCTCTGGGACCTTGAACCATAGCCTTCCGGTTGCCATCACGGCAGCTGCCTCCGTCGAACCTACGCCAGTAGCGAACGCCCCGAGTGCGCCGTAGCTGCAGGTGTGCGAGTCAGCCCCTATGATAAGCCTTCCTGGGGTGACGAAGCCTTCCTCTATCATCAGTTGATGGCATACGCCGCCTTTCCCAATCTCAAAGTAGTTTTTTATCCCATATTTTTCCGCGAACACCCGCATTGCCTTCGCCTGCTCCGCCGACGCCACATCTTTGTTTGGAACATAGTGGTCTGGGATGAGCACAATCTTTTCCTTCTTCGGCTTCGTCTGGAATTCCTCGAATACCTCGAAGGCTGGAAGCCCTGTGACGTCGTTGAGCATTACATAGTCTACCTCGGCCTCAACTATTTCACCTGCCTCTACATTCTTTTTCCCTGACTTCTCAGCCAATATCTTCTCCGATATGGTGGACATGTTAATACTTCAGATTGTGGTTTAAAGAATTATGTTGATAGTACCTTCTTCCTCTGAGCCATACGGTAGCCGCATACGACCTGCCTGAAGCCAGACATTTTTTTGTCAATATCCCCGTCTCCCGTGTCTACCAGCAGATGCGGGGTGTTCGCCAGTTTATGGGGCGTCGCCACTATGATGATGTTTTCTATCCCCACCTTCTTTATAACCTTGGGCGAGATCTGCTGGCTCCCTCTCCCGAATATGAAGCCCTGAGCGCCTATTACCCCAACTATGATCTTCGCCTTTTCTCTCTTACCCAGGAAGCTGAGGATCTGTTTCTCGTTAACATCCCTTGCAATAAGTCTCCCGTCTTTCACTAAATCCACCCCCAAAAGTGTTCCCTCAAGTCCCATTAAATCAAGGATTTTTTTTGTGGTCGAACCCGCACCTATTATGTAAAGGGGGTCATCCCTCATGAATTCCAGGGCGAATCTTGCGATGTTCTCCTTCGACTGCTCGTCGCTCTCCTCATTGAAGATGAATTTTCTGCCTTGGACCAGTTCAGGCTTATATGGTACCTTAGCGTAGCCGAAAAGTTTAACGTCTATCCTATCATCCCTGTAGGCTTCCTCGTCTACGTCCATCACCTCCGCGTCCTTTAGCTGCAGCTCCCCATTCAGGAAACCAGTAATTACCTCGGCGGCTGTTCTTGGATTGATCGAAAAAACTGCGGAATGCATCTTCACACCTGAGGGCACTCCAAGGATCGGTATCTTGTCCTTAACAATAGAGTAGACGTCTCTGGCTGTGCCGTCGCCGCCGCAGAAAAGTATTAGATCAGTCTTCTCTTTGAGGAATATCCTGCAGGCCTCTCTTGTATCCTCTGCGGTAGTCTCTTCTCCCAGAGAATAGACTATTTCAGGAGCAACGCCGACCTCGCGCAGGATGTCTCCACCCATCACCCCCGAGCATGCGAGAAACTTCACTCCATAGCCCGCTAATCCCTCCAATGCATTCTTCGCCCTCTCCTGCGCCATGGGCTTCGCCCCTCTCCTCAAAGCCTCCTCCACTAAGCCGTCCGTCCCCTTCAAGCCCACGGAGCCGCCCATGCCAGCTACCGGGTTCACTATGAAGCCTATGGTTTTCATATCTCCAATAGATTCAGGTCTTCTGGGATAAAAATCTGTGGGAAAATCTCCCCTGCTTCCTCCAGTTTCTTCTTCGGGTTTTCTTTCCTGCTCACATGCACTACTGCAAGATTCTTTGCATTGGATTCTCCGGCGAACTTTGCCGCCTCTACCATTGAAGAATGCCCTCTTATGCCTTCCACGTAGCCCTCAGCTATCAATAAGTCAGAATCCTCCGCTAGCTTTTTCGCCTCCGCTGTAGGGCTTCCATCCCCGGTATATGTCACCTTCTTCCCGTCTTTCTCTATGGAGACGGCCTTGCATTCCACTGGGTGCTGCATTGAGGCGAATTTGATTCTGTATCCCTCATAGTCTACGTCGACTGCTTCACGTATCTCTACCACGAAGCCCAGATCATCCATCTTTTTCCTGTATGCCATATGCAGCAGATCCGTCAAGTATTTTTCTACTCCAGGGGGGCCTATCATCTGCAACCTGTTTTTCCTTGACTCCTCCCTGCAGGTCACCAGAAAAGAAGGCAATCCGAAGCAGTGGTCTGCGTGCAGGTGTGATATATAGATCATTTTGATCTCGTTAAAGTCAATCTCGGCTTTGAAGAGCTGCTGCACCGTAGACAGACCACAGTCTAGGAGGATTACTCCATCCACTAAGATGCTGGTGTTCGCCTTCTCGCTGAAGGCTTCCCCTACGCCGAGGAATAGGATCTCCATGATAAAAAAAATAGGAAAAGAAAGAAGTTAAGGCTTCGGCAGATTCGCAAGCGCCTGTTTCACCAGATCCGCAGGGTATTCATAATCCATTAATTTTCCTTCATGGTACTGGTCATATGCTGACAGATCGAAGTGCCCGTGTCCGCTGTTGTTGAATAAGATAACCTTCTCCTCTCCAGTCTTCTTGCACTTTAAGGCTTCGTCTATTGTGGCTTTCACGCAGTGCGCTGTTTCTGGCGCGACCACGAAGCCCTCCGTTCTCGCGAAGGTTTCGGCTGCCTTGAAGACCTCGTTCTGGTGGTAGGCTTTGGCCTTCATGTAGCCTTCTTTGTACAGCTTGCAGAGGATTGGAGCGTCTCCATGGTATCTGAGACCGCCTGCGTGTATCGGCGCAGGAACGAAGTCGTGGCCAAGGGTGTACATCATCACCACGGGAGCCATCTTCGCCGTGTCGCCGTAGTCGTATGCGTAGATTCCCTTAGTCAGCGTCGGACAGGCTGCTGGCTCGCAGTTAACAACCTCTAGGTCGGGTTTCTTGCCCTTCAGCTTGTCCTCCATGAAGGGTATGAACATCCCTCCAAAGTTGCTCCCTCCTCCAACACACCCGCAGATGAAGTCCGGATACTGGTCTATCATCTCGAATTGTTTCTTGGCCTCCAATCCCTCTATGGTCTGGTGCAGCAGCACGTGATTCAGTACTGAACCTATGGAGTAGTTCGTGTTGTCGTGTGTTGCAGCATCCTCCACAGCTTCTGAGATCGCTATCCCCAGGCTTCCTCCAGTGTTAGGATATTTTTCCCTTATCATCCTGCCCGCATTAGTCTTGTCCGTCGGGCTTGGAAAGCATTCAGCACCCCACGTCTCCATAAGGATTCGCCTATAGGGTTTCTGTTCGTAGCTGGCCTTTACCATGTAGACCGTACATTTTAAATCGAATAATGCGGTCGCGAACGATAGGGCCGAGCCCCACTGCCCTGCACCTGTCTCCGTGGAGAGCCTCTCTATTCCGGCCTCGGCGTTATAGTATGCTTGAGGTACGGCAGTATTCGGCTTGTGGCTTCCCGGCGGGCTTACACCCTCCCATTTATAGTAGATCTTCGCCGGCGTCTTCAATGCCTTCTCAAGTCTAAGAGCCCTGTATAGAGGAGACGGCCTCCAGAGCCTGTAGACTTCCTGCACCTCCTCCGGTATTGGGATGTGTCTTTCGCTGCTCATTTCCTGCTTTATGACCTCCATCGGAAAGATCACCTTCATGTCATCCGGGCCTAGAGGCTTCAATGTCTGCGGATTCAATGGCGGGTCGATCGGCGACGGCAGATCAGGCAGTATGTTGTACCATTTCGTCGGCATCTCGTCCTCTTCTAGAAATATTTTCGTCTGCTTCATTTTTTTTACCTCATTTTTTAGCTTAACTTGATATCAGATAACTTGGAGCGGATATAAATAAGCTATTATGTACGACAACGTACATTTTGTGTTGCCTTCTTCAACCTCCTTGAAAAATACCTCAACCCCTTTAGCATCTTTTCTCTATCACCTATGTTCTCTTCAATGATTCTGACGAAGGCGCTGCCGACTATCACTGCATCGGCTCCGGCCTCGATAGCCTCAGAAACATGCTCCTCCTTGGAAATACCGAAGCCCACAGCCAAAGGGATCTCATCTGAGATTTGCTTTATCCTCTCCAACAGGGGCTTCAAGCCAGAGGATATATGATCTCTCACACCAGTAACACCAAGGAGTGAGACAACGTAGAGGAATCCAGAAGAATCTTTAAGGATCCTCTGCAATCTTTCCTCGGTTGTGGTCTGAGCGACCAAGAAGATCAGGTTAACTTTGTGTCTCCTGCACGCTTTAAGCAGAGGCCCTGCCTCCTCGATCGGAAGATCAGGTACAATCAATCCATCAATCCCAGACCTTGAACAATCCCTGGCGAATTCATCTAAGCCCCTCCGAAGAACCAAGTTATAGTAGGTCAGACAGACCTTAGGTATTCCCTCTATTTTCTTAACCAGTTCAAAGAATACATCAGAATTCATCCCCGCCTTCAATGAACGCTCGCCAGCCTTTTGGATGGTTGGACCATCCGCTATTGGGTCAGAGAACGGCAAACCAAGCTCTATGATATCCACTCCTCCCCTGATCATCGCCCCCACGATGTCTATCGTGTCCTCGGGAGTGGGGTCTCCGGCTATCACGAAACCTATCAAGGCCCTTTCTTTTTTCCCCCTCAGTTCCCCGAACTTCTCTTCTATTCTCATAGCTTCACCCCCAGCGCCTTAGCAACGGTGAACACATCTTTGTCCCCTCTCCCTGAGAGATTTACTATTATCGTCTGATCTCTTCCCATATCCTCAGCCATCTTCACCGCATGATATACTGCATGCGAGGACTCCAATGCTGGTATGATCCCCTCTGATCTACTGAGCAACTTGAACGCCTCCAGTGCTTCCTTGTCTCTTACAGGGGTTACCCTGATCCTGCCCTTCCTCAGCAGATAGCTCAGCTCCGGCCCAACCCCTGGATAGTCTAAGCCGGCTGAGATCGAATACGAGGTCTTTATCTGGCCGTATTCATCCTGCAGCAGCTTAGAGTAGGTCCCATGCAACACTCCATCGGTTCCAGCACATAGTGTGGCACCATGCTCTCCTGTCTCTATTCCCCTTCCGCCGGCTTCCACGCCGATCAATTCAACGTTATCCTGCAGGAACTCGTAGAATATGCCTATGGCGTTGCTTCCGCCGCCGACGCATGCCACTACGGCGTCGGGCAGAGAGCCCTCTTTCTCCAAGAATTGTTTCCTTGTTTCCCTCCCTATGACTCGCTGCATTTCGCGGACAATCATCGGGTAAGGGTGTGGTCCCACTATGGAGCCTATCAGATAGTAGGTGGTTTCCACGTTCGTAAGCCAGTCCCGCATCGCCTCATTTATTGCGTCCTTGAGCGTGCATGAGCCCGAGCTTACGGGGATAACCTTCCCCCCCATAAGCTCCATCCTGAAGACGTTCAACTTCTGTCTTTCTATGTCTTCTGTGCCCATGTAGACCTCACATTCCATTCCTAGGGCGGAGGCTGCTATCGCTGTCGCTACCCCGTGTTGTCCTGCCCCGGTTTCCGCGATAATACGTTTTTTCCCCATATTTCTGGCGAGCAGAGCCTGACCTAACGTGTTATTAAGTTTGTGAGCCCCTCCGTGGACCAGGTCCTCCCTCTTCAGGTAGATCCTTGCGCCGTCTGCCTTCTCTGAGAGATTCTTAGCATAATAAAGTGGAGTGGGTCTTCCGGCGAACTCCTTGAGGTAGTATTCCAATTCTTGCCGGAATCCTGTATTCTTCCAGTATTCATTGAAGGCCTTCTCCAGTTTCTCCAGAGCAGGCATCAACACCTCTGGGGCGAATCTTCCGCCGTATTCCTCGAATCTGCCGCGTTTATCAGGTAGTTCCATTTTTAGCTGCGTGTATAAATCTCTCCATCTTTTTTTCGTCCTTTCTTCTGAGAGTAGCTTCGACGCCAGTTGAAACATCCACACCGTAGGGGTTCACCTCGTCTATTGCCTTCTTCACATTATCTGGATTCAGGCCTCCTGCCAGTATGACCGGCACTTTGAGTTTTTTCCTTAATTCCTTGCTGATGCCCCAGTCGTGGACCCTGCCCGTACCCCCAAGAATTCCTTCCACGTGGGTGTCCAGTAGTAATGCATCAACATAATCAAGGTACTTTATCGCATCCTCTAGGGAATCCCTGCCTGGGGTGATCTTCTTTATTATCCCCAGGTTTGTGTTCTCCCTTATGCCTCTGACGAAGCCGTAGGATTCCACTCCATGCAATTGTATGTATTCCGCCTTCGTCTCCTCCAGTCTCTGGGCTTCTGCCACAGATTGGGGGATTGCTACAATAATCTTTGAGGTGAACGGCGGGAGACTGGAGAATATCTCTTTCGCAGTCTTCCTGTCCACGTATCTGGGGCTTCCTCTGATGTTTACCACGCCGACTGCATCGGCGCCGTACGCTGCCGCCTTCAATGCGTCCTCCTTATTCGTTATGCCGCATATCTTTACCTTTGTCATTTCACGAACTCCATCACCTTTTCCTTGATGTTCTCAGACATGATTATGCTCGTCCCGATGAGGAAGGCTTTCGCGCCGGCCTTCTTAAGTCTCTCCATATCGTCTTTTGTCTTTATGCCACTCTCTGAGACCACTATTTTGTTTTTTGGTATCTTTTTTGCCAGGTCTTCTGTAGTGCCTAACTCTATCCCCAGCGTCCGCAGATCCCTATTATTGATCCCTATCAACCTGGCCCCGGAATCCAGCGCAATCTCTAACTCATCCTCAGAGTGTGCTTCAACCAAGGCCTCCATACCCAGCCTGTGCGCTAAATCCACGAACTGCTTTGTTTTTCCCCTCAACAAGGAAGCAATCAATAAGACAGCATCAGCCCCTGCCCCGTAGCTTTCGTAGACCTGGAATTCATCCACTATGAAGTCCTTCCTCAGAACCGGTATCTTCAATGCTTTCTTGACCTCCCTCAGATCGCACAGCTTCCCATCAAAGTGTTTATCCGTTAAGACAGAGATACCGCATGCCCTGCCTTCTTCCATCTGCATTGCAGCCTCCACCGGATCCACTTCCCTTATCGCCCCATGACTGGGGCTCTTTTTCTTCACTTCCGCGATAACTGGATTAAAGCCCATCTCCCCTGCTCTCTCTATTGCGGAGATGAGGCTCCTCCTCTCACTTAAAGCCTTTACCTCCCTTAGCTTCTCATCCCTTACCGCATCTATATTGAATTTCATTTCGCGAAACCTATGAACTCTTTGAGTTTCTTGTACGCTTTGCCGCTGTCTAAGACATCCCTGGCAACCTCGATCCCTTCCCCTAAATAGTCTGCTTTTCCGCCCACGACAACGCCCGCAGCGGAATTCAATAAGACTATATCCCTTCTAGGTCCTTGATCCTCACCTCTAAGAACGCCCTCTAAGATGGCTGCATTCTCCGCGATCGTGCCGCCTGCCAGCTCCTCAGGCCTCGCCTTCTTCAGCCCAAAGTCCTCCGGCCTCACATAGTACGTTCTAATGCCGCCTCCCCCTAACTCCGAGATCTTGGTCTTCCCCAGCGTGGATAACTCATCCAGTCCAGGGCTGCCGTAGACTACCATGGCATTCTCCATTCCAAGCAGCCTGAAGACCTCAGCCAGTGTTTCCGTCAACTTATGATCGAAGACCCCCATCAGCTGAGCCTGGGCGTGCGCTGGGTTCGTCAACGGCCCGAGGATGTTGAAGACCGTCCTGAATCCCAGGCTCCGTCTTACGGGCATGACGTGTTTCATCGCTGAATGATGCAGTGGGGCGAACATGAATCCTATGCCGATCTCCTCTATTGATTCCCTTATCCTCTCAAAGCCTAGGTTCAGGTTCACCCCCAATTCCTCTAAGACGTCCGCTGAGCCGCACTTCGAAGTCATGGCTCTGTTGCCGTGTTTCGCTACCGGGATGCCTGCAGCAGCAACTATGAACATCGCCGTCGTTGAAATATTGAAGGTCTTGAGTTTATCGCCTCCGGTTCCGCACACGTCAACCAGTGTTTTATCTAACTTCGGCTCTATCTTGGTTGCGAATTCCCTCATCGCCTTGGTGAAGGAGGCTATCTCTTCCGGTGTTTCGCCCTTCATCCTCAAGGCTGTGAGGAAGGCTGCAATCTCTATCTCATTAGAGCTCCCAGACATTATCGTCTTCATCGCTTTTTCCGCTTCTTCCCTGCTTAAATCCACTCCACCAACGACCTTCGAAATCAGTTCCTTCATTTCCCCACCTCGAGAAAATTCTCTATTATCCTTAAACCATCCTTCGTCAGTATCGATTCTGGATGGAACTGTAGACCTTGGATTGGGAACTCCTTATGCCTTAGACCCATTATTTCGTTGTCATCCAGGCTCTTCGCTGTCACCTCAAGGCATTCCGGCAGAGAACCATCATCCACCACCAGTGAATGATACCTCACAGCCTCCAAGGGGTTCTGGATGTTCTTCAGAACCCCCTTGCCGTTGTGTTCTATCTTGGATGTTTTCCCGTGCTTTAGCGTCTTCGCTCGCCTGATTTCTGCGCCGAATACGTGGCCTATGCATTGGTGTCCGAGGCAGATCCCTAAGGTAGTGATCTCTGGACCGAATCTCTCTATGACCTTATTTGAGATTCCCGCATCTTTCGGGGTCTTAGGCCCGGGGGATATTATTATGTGAGTGATCGAGTTTTTCTCCGCTATGTCTTCTACCTCATCAAGGCTCGCTGTGTTCTGCAACACTATGGGATTACCTCCGAGTACTCCGACGTACTGCACCAGATTGTAGACGAAGGAGTCTATGTTGTCTATTACCAGAGTGTTCATTCCTTCACCCCCAGTGCCTTTAACATTCCCCTGCCTTTGTTCATCGTCTCATGATACTCATTATCTGGCTTAGAGTCCGCAACGATGCCGGCACCGACCTGGATGTAGGCCTTGTCTTTTTCAAATTCTATCGTTCTGATAGCTATCGCATGGTCCATGTTCCGGTTGAATGAAAAGTAACCCACAGAACCTGAATAGATTCCCCTCCTCGTTGTTTCCAGTTCTTCTATGATCTCCATAGCCCTCACCTTCGGCGCCCCGGAAACTGTTCCAGCTGGAAATATTGACTGCAATGCATCGAATTCATCTAATCCCTTTCTGAGTTCCCCTGAGACCTCGGAAACCATGTGCTGTACGTGGGAGTATTTCTCGACCTCCATGAGCTTCCTCACCTTCACGGTGCCGTATTCAGCTACCCTTCCTACGTCGTTCCTCCCTAGGTCCACTAACATCAGATGCTCTGCCCTCTCTTTCTCGTCTTCGAGCATCTCCTCCTCCAATCTCCTATCCTCTTCCAGTGTCTTCCCCCTCTTCCTTGTTCCGGCAATCGGGTAGGTCTCAACGTTCCTGTTCTCCACCCTGACAAGCATCTCAGGGGATGATCCTACTATCTTCCTATCCCCTAGATCGAGGTAGTACATGTACGGCGATGGATTGATGTCTTTCAGATTCCTGTAGACCGTGAATTTATCTCCCAGATACTCTGTCTCCAGCCTCTGTGATAGGACCACTTGGAGTATGTCTCCTGCGTAGATGTATTCCTTCGCGGTTTCCACGTTTTCCTTGAACTCTTTCTCTGTTGTATTTGATGTGTAATCCCCTGGAATCTGCGTTCTCTCCTCCCTTAAGCCATTGAACTCAGATATTTCGTCTGCTGTTTCTCTCAGTTCTTTCTCTATTACTTCCCTGTTGGATTCTTCTGATAATTGGTGCTCTAGTAGGTAGGTCTTTTTTTCCTTGTGGTCGAAGATCACGTTGTTCTTCGCCAGAATGAATTCGCAGTCGGGTTGCTTTAGTTCATTCTTTGTTTTTTCTTCTAGGTTGATGAAGTGCCGTATGAGATCGTAGGAGTAGTATCCTACGAATCCCCCGAAGAACCTTGAGACCGGTTTTTCTGTCAGCTTGAACTCATTCATCAGGTTCCTCATCACCTCTAATGGGTTGCTGCCTTTTAGTTGTAGAGATTTCAGTCCCGGGTCTAGGATTCTGAGTTCTCTACTGCCTTTCTCCATGGTCAGCTTCAGCACTGGATTGAATCCTATGAATGAATACCTGGCTACTTTTTCCCCGCCTTCCCTTGACTCCAGCAGGTAGGTGTTTTCTCCTCTTACTGCTTCGTAGACCTTCTCTGGGTCTCTTTCCTCGATCTCTATGTATATTGGAGTAACCTGCATGTCATATATAGCGTATTTTGTATATAAATATACAAAAATGTACAAATATGGGCAAAATAGGGTGCTAGATGCTGATTAATATAAATAAAAGAAAAAGTAGTGCCTAACTTTGAACTGGTGAATCGGTTCAGAAAATACTGAATTCGCGTAAGCGAATTCCTTTCTTTTGGTGCACCTTTTCTTTATAAAAGAAAAGGTGCATGTAGTGCCTAACTGAGTACGGTTATCTTCTTTACTCCGGGTATCTTTAGCATTTCGTCGATGAGTTTTTTGGGTAATGGTTTTTCAGTAATTACTGTGGTTTCTGCGTTCTCGAACATGGGGTCTTCTGCGATGATCTGTCTGATGCTTATCCCTGAGTCGACTATGATCCTTGTTATGCCTGCTATGATGCCCTTCGATGCCGCATCAGTTGGAATGATCTCTATGGCTCCGTAGCCGAGGTCCGGAGCAACGTCTCGTAAAAGCAGCGCAGAATCCAGTCTAGTGTATATCTTCCTCAGCCTCGGCTTCTCTAGGATGGATTCGATGGTGGATTTAACAACCCGGCGATCTACTTCCAATACCTTGGCGACTGATGTGTGGGGTATTTCGATCTCCTTCGAAAACAGTCTTCCATCTGGAGAAACCCTCACCGCGTTCTTCAGTAGGAACTCTGCAATCCTCTTCTGCTCCCTCTTCCTTGAGAAGGTCTTCTCTATGTCTAGCATCCTCTTTTATTTCTCTCTTCTTTCAATAATTTATCAATCTATAATATATTCTGAATCATTGTAAAAAGAGGTAACAAAATGCTAACGGATATGAAGACGATGGATGACTTCGATTTCTCAGGTAAGACCGTCCTCGTGAGGATAGACATCAACACACCTATCGACTTGAAGAGGGGTGAGCTCTTAGATGATAGGAGATTCCGCTCCCATAGGAACACACTGACTGAATTGGTGGAGAAGGGTGCGAAGATCGTTATCCTGGCGCACCAAGGCAGGCCGGGTGACTCTGACTTCACGACGATGGAGAAGCATGCTGAGCGTCTTGGAGAGATAATAAATCATCCAGTGGAATACGTGGACTCTATATTCAGCTCCTACGCCCTCAAGAAGATAGAGGATATGGAGAATTCAAGTATACTGTTGCTGGAGAATGTGAGATTCTATTCGGAGGAGGTTTTAGAGAGACCCTCTGACGCCCAGGCTAAGACTTTTCTCGTGCAGAAGCTCTCTAAGGTTGTGGACTACTACATAGACGACGCATTCGCCACAGCTCATAGATCGCAGCCTTCGATTGTGGGTTTCCCCCTCGTCATACCATCTCTGGCGGGCAGGCTGATGGAGAAAGAGCTTGGCAGCATCGACAGAATAACGAAGAATCCGAAGAAACCCCTGGCATTCGTTTTGGGGGGCACGAAAGCAGACGATTCATTGCGTGCTTCAAGGCTTGCCTTAGAGAATGGCATGGATTATATATTGACTGGCGGGGTTGTTGGGAACATCTTCTTGGCGGCGAAGGGCTATAGAATAGGCGACCCCAACATAGAATTCATCCGCGGAAAGAAGATGGTCGAACAGATCGACGTCGCAAAGGAGCTGCTCGACAAATACGTAGACAAGATAGTATTGCCTGTGGACGTCGCCTTGGACAATCACGGCGAAAGGACTGAGATCCCGGTATCCGAGCTGCCGCAGAATCTGCGGATAAGCGACATCGGACACCAGACCGTCGAAAACTTCAAGAGAATAATTGCGAAATGCGGCACACTATATGCGAAAGGGGCTCTGGGGATATTTGAGGAAAAGAACTTCGCCTACGGTACTGAGGAGGTCGTTAAAGCGATTGCAGCATCTAAGGCGTTCTCCGTCATAGGCGGCGGTCACTTGGTTGCGTCCGCGAGAAAACTGGACATAGAAGACAAGATCACCCACATAAGCTCTGGGGGGGGCGCAAGCATAAGCCTGCTTGCTGGATACAAACTGCCCGCTGTCGAAGCTTTGAGGCAAAGATAGTTATGTTTTATAAATCCACGCCAAAGTTATAATCAAGAGAGAGGTTCAAATGTACAAGATAGGTGAAGCATTGGTTGGGAAGGGTAATGAAGTAGCTCATATCGATTTGATCATAGGCGATAAGGAAGGCCATGTCGGTGGGGCTTTCGCCAATGGCTTGACGAAGCTGTCTGCCGGCCACACCCCAGTCCTCTCAGTGATCAGGCCTAATCTTCCGTCGAAGCCCTACACCTTGGTCATACCTAAGGTTACCATAGAGGACATGGAGGACGCTGGGAAGATCTTCGGCCCAGCGCAGGCGGCGGTCGCGAAGGCGGTCGCCGATGCTGTGGAGGAAAAGATCATACCAGAGGATAAGGTGGATGAGTGGGTCATAATATGCTCGGTCTTCATCCACCCTGAGGCGAAGGATTTTAGGAGGATCTATCAATATAATTATGGGGCAACTAAGCTCGCATTGAAGAGGGCTTTACAGGATTATCCCCCACTGGATAAGATCATGTTCGACAAAGACAGGGCGGTGCATCCTATCATGGGCTTCAAGGTTCCAAGACTACCGAAGTGGAATAGACCGTATCTGCAGATTGCGTTAGACGTTCCCGACTTGGAGAAGACGAAGAAGATCATCAAGGAAATCCCGAAGAGCGACAAGATTATCTTAGAAGCGGGCACGCCTTTGATTAAGAGGTACGGCGCTGAGGTAATCTCAGAGCTTAGGGAGGTGGCGAAGAGCGACTTCATAATCGCTGACCTTAAGACGCTGGATGTTGGGCAGGTCGAAGTCGACCTCGCCTTTGACGAAGGTGCTGACGCCGTCGTCGCCTCGGGTCTCGCTACCATGGACGTCATCGATAAATTCGTCTACGAGGCCAAACGCTTGGGGGTCTACGCCATCTTAGATATGATGAACGTCGAAGACCCTGTGAAGAAGCTGAAGTCCTTGAAAGAGCTGCCAGACGTTGCCATACTGCACAGGTCTATTGACTCCGAAACCAAGGAAAAACACAGATTCGAATTGATAAAGGACATCAAGAAGGAATTCCCCGACCTCTATGTTGCAGTCGCCGGCGGAATCGATCCTGAAACGGTTCCTTTAGCGTTGAAGGAGGGTGTCGACATCATCATCGTCGGCAGGTTTATCACACAGTCTAAAGACATAGAGAGGTCCACTCGCCTGTTCATAAACCAGATGGGCGGCGACATAGACCTGACGAGGGTGCACGTAGAATAGCAAGGTAGTCCTGTCGAGCCCCCAAAAGGGCGAAGACAGGACACTGATGCGAGCTGGCAGTGTCAGCTCGGCGACATAGACCTGACGAGGGTGCACGTAGAATAGCAAGGTAGTCCTGTCGAGCCCTGGTGTATTTCTTGCGGAACTGACGGCGGCAGTTAGTCGAGGTCGACTATACCTCCTGAGTCGAATATTGCGTTAAGTGTTGCGACTGATGCTGCTATGATGTATTCTTCCTGTGTTGTTTCTTCGACTATGTGGACGGTGTATAGTGCGTCCGTGATTCCCGCGTTTTCCAGTATCTCCTCTACTTTTTCGCTGATTTCTTCGGCGGCTTTCTCGTCTATTTCGAAGTCTGATAGCAGCGACAGCTGCTTTATTCCTTCGCCTTTCACTGACGGAATCAGCGATACCCTTAGTGTTTTATTGTTGTCTATGCCGCATCCTGGATCTGATACAGTTATGCCTGCTTTCTTCCATTCGAGGACTTTGAGGTTGCTTATGCCGTTTTTGGAGAGGCTTCTCTTAACATCATCCAGTTTTTCGCTTTTGACCTGCAGTGCCACTTCTCTCCCTATGAGGGACATGTGGAGTATTCCTTCCATGGGTAGGTTGTTGAACAGGTCTTCCACGGATCTTCCATTGTATGATCCGGATAATGCGACTGAATACTTCATCTTTGGTTGCAATAGTAATATA
The DNA here is from genome assembly GCA_016931955.1 of Candidatus Altarchaeota archaeon. Classification (GTDB taxonomy): domain Archaea; phylum Altiarchaeota; class Altiarchaeia; order IMC4; family QMZM01; genus JAUWTD01. The sequence goes on from JAFGDV010000007.1 coordinate 26,309, forward strand.
GGCTGTTGACTGATAAATATGGAAGATGATCTACTACCGTAATCTCAGGATGAAGACGCACCCTGAAGTGTATGAGCCGGCAGAGGATTCCTTTCTCTTGGCTGAGAACCTGTGTGTTGGGGATGGTTGGAGGGTCTTGGATATGGGGACTGGTACGGGATTGCTTGCGTTGGTAGCTGCTGAGAATGCTGAATACGTTTTAGGAGTCGACGTTAATCCTGTTGCTGTGGGGCTTGCATTAGAGAACGCCGTCCTTAATGGTGTGACCAATGTTGGATTCAAGGTAAGCGACCTCTTCAGTGGTATTCGAGAAAGATTTGATTTGATCGTCTTTAATCCGCCTTATCTTCCAGTCGATGAAGATGATACTCTCGGGATGGCGTGGTCTGGGGGCTTGGATGGCTTATCCGTTGTCAAGCGTTTTATCGGGTCCGCTCCAAAGTACCTTAGCAGGGATGGGGTCATGATGCTCTTGGTTTCCTCTTTCAACGACGTCGATCACGTAAGGGACTTGCTTGAAGAAAATGGTCTTGGGTCTGAGGTTGTTTCCAGGAGGAGGTTCTTTTTCGAGGAACTCTTTGTTCTCAGGTGCAGCATCTCAGCTATTTAATCAAACGGTGCTAATTAATAACAGGTGATGTGAATGAAATCTTTATCGGTTTTTTTGGTTTTGTTTTTGCTTGCGGGCTTTTCTGCTGCAGAATACCTTGAGCGGGAGTGTCTCTACCAGAGGGATGGCTCCTATATCATGTCTGTCTACGCTGGGGACTTGAAAGGCGACGGCGTTGTTGAAATATTCGCCGGATCGGATAATGGAGTCGTCATGGATTTCTCCTACAAGGACTGCGGCAGGGCAAGCAGGCAGTGGAGTCCTACATGGCAGTACAACCAGAAGGTATCAAATAAGGGCAGCATCCTCGACATGGGGATAAGTGATTTCGAAAAAGATGGTAAGAATGATCTCTTTGTCGCGGCTAAGAGCCGTGATGAGTATCTGTTTTTGCTTAGCAATATCGGGAACTTCAGATGGGCTGATGAGAAGGCTGGCGGCCTTGTCCTCTCCATGGATGTCGCGAATCTAGACGACGATGCATTGGATGAGATCATAATAGGGAACGAAGGGAACGTTGTTGCAGTGATCGATGGCGAAACCGTTGTGAAATGGAAGACCACCTTAGACAATCCAGTCTACTTTGTGAAGGCCTTGGACTTGGATGATGACGGCTCCTTGGAGGTTGTCGCATTAACGAACAGGTACATGGAATCTGCTTCAGTCTACGTCTTGAACGCCAACGGCGGATTGTTGTGGAATTATTCGATAGATTGGGGTGTTTATCAGGCATCAGATAGTTCCATCTCTGTGGGTGACCTGGATGGTGACAACATGCTTGAGATCGCGGTTGCCACATACAAGAAGGGAGTCATCGCCTTAGACCATGATGGGAGCCTGTTGTGGGATTATCCAACCGAGAGGCTGGTGAACTCCGTCCATATTTCAGGCTCTGAGGTGATATTCAGCTCCAATCCGTACCTCTACTTTGTAGATGCCTCCATGAGGCTGAAATCGAAGATCGACATAAACGGCTCAGCGCTGATAATACAGAGAATAGATCTTGAAGGTGACGGCTCTGAAGAGGTGTTGTTGGGAATGAACAGAATGATACAGGTCATTGGAGGGGATGGTGTGAGGAAGGGTTCTTGGGATATCGGGAAAAGTGTCGGGGCTTTATCCATGTATCCCTCGGACCTGGACGGCGACGGTAGGATGGAGATCATCGCAGGCTATGGCTGGGATGAGGCACGGCTGGATAAGGGATACAAGGCAGGGGAACTCATCATCCTGAAGGTGACCGGCGGCGTAGGAGCTACTACTACTACAACTGTGCCTTCTGTAGAGACTACAACTACTACTAGGACGGCTGCTGTCACGACATCAACCTATAAGCCTGCTGAGACCACGACCCTTCCCGTGACAACGAGCATTCCATCAGCGGGTGGGGGCATTAATCTCGGATTGATATTCTTGTTCGTGGTCATCATGGTTGTTGTCTTTGCAGTATTGGCTGTCATTGTTTTTTTCTTCTTTATGAAAGGAAAGAAAGGGGAAAAGACTAAGGAGGAGAAGATCATTGACAACCTGATTGAGGAGAAGTCAGTTGTAGCTGAGGGAAAGAAGGAGCCATCGGGGTCTGAGGTAGCGAAAGAAGAAGCTGTGGAAGAAACATCAGAAGATACTGCGACTGATATCACGTCAAATAAAGAAACGAAGACAAACTCTGGGTCTGGTAAGAAGACAACGAAAGGTAACAGCAAGAAGACGCAATGAATGACCTGAAATCCTTGATAGAGGCTGCTTTGTTCGCCTCGGGGAGGGCGCTTGACGTCGAGGAACTGGCTAAGACCTGCGGTTCGGGGAACGTTGGATTAATCCGCAGATCCGTTGAGGAGCTTTTGAGGGAGTACGAGAACAGGAACTCTGGTCTTGTCATCAGGATGACGGATGACGGTTATCTGATGCAGGTGAGACCGGAGCTTGAGGGAAGGATTATCCACCTTGTCCCGGAAACCGATATCCCGGCCCCTATTCTAAAGACTCTGGCTTTGATCGCCTACGAGCAGCCTGTGAAGCAGTCCAAGATCGTCAAGGAACGTGGTAACAAGGTCTACTCCTACATAAAATTCCTGCGTCAGCAGGGGCTTGTCGAAGGCAAAAGAGATGGAAGGACGCGGATTCTATCGGTTACTCCAAAATTCAGGGACTACTTTCACGTGGATGATCTGAAGGGGCTCTTGGAGAAGGGAGAGAACAGTTGAGGTGATGTCTATGTGGCTTCAGACTAGGATGTATATATTGATCGGTTTGATGTTTGCCGTACTTTATGCTTTACTGGTTGCTGCTGGTGCATACGTCGGCGTAGGCAATTTCTTCTTCTATGCTGTGCTAGCTGTGGTCATGCTCTTCATCCAGTACATCATCGGACCGTCTTTGGTTGAGTGGTCTATGGGCGTAAGGTATGTGTCCCCCGAGGAGGCGCCTGAACTGCATCAGATGGTTGAAGAGCTCGCCCGTGCCGCAGGGATAAAGAAGCCCCGCGTCTGCATTTCCAAGATACAGGTCCCCAACGCCTTCGCCTTCGGTCGATCGATATCTGATGGTAGGGTATGCGTCACCGAAGGCATCCTGAGGCTTATGGATAGGAGCGAGCTGCGGGCTGTTTTAGGCCATGAGCTCTCTCACATAAAGAACAGGGATGTTACAACAATGACATTGCTCTCCATAGTGCCCATCGTCTGCTGGCATCTGGCTTGGAGCTTTATGTTTTCGGGAAGGCGGGACAGAGGCAACGCCGTTTTTATCGGATTATTCGCGTTCCTGCTGTATTTCATAACCAACCTGCTTGTAATGTATGGCTCAAGGATCAGGGAGTATTACGCAGACAAGGGGAGTGTCGAGCTCGGCAATCCGCCGCATCAGCTGGCGTCTGCATTATACAAGCTCGTGTATGTGAGCGCCCGGGCTCCTAAGGATGCCCTAAAGCAGATGGAGGGCTATAAGGCCTTCTTCCTGAATGACCCTTCCAAGGCTGTTTCCGAGATAAGAGAATTAAGTGAACTGGATAGGGATATGAACGGAACCGTTGATGAAGAGGAATTAATGAACCTGAGGAGAAGTAAAGTCGGCGTGGGTTTCTCCGATCATCTGATGGAGTTATTGAGCACTCACCCGAACATGCTGAAGAGAATCAAGAACCTATCCACACTCTCCACAATGAGAGAAACCAGGGTGATATATTAGAGAGTTATGATCTCATATAACACGAATTATGGATGATTCAAATGGAGTACAATAAGATCGTATATGCGACTTTTGCAGTGGGTTTGGTCTTTGTTTTCCTTTCGTTTCTTTTAGGTATACTAGCCCCCCCATCGAACCTCATATATTCAGGGAAAGTACTTGGAGTTTTTATAATCGCTGCCGGTCTTATAACCGGAGGTATCTTCTCAAAGGAGCAGGATATTCTAAGGGCTGCTATGATAGTCTCGGCAGCTTTGCTTGTTGCTGGGGTTTTTTGATGACAATGCTCATAGACGTGCATGCTCACCTGGATTTTCCCCAGTTTGATTCCGATAGGGAGAGGGTTATTGAAGACGCCCGGGAAACTGGTATCTTCATAGTCAACTCCGGTTTGGGTCCTTCTGGTATAGAGAAGACCCTTGATTTAGCGAGAAACCATGATAACGTTTTCGCAACCCTCGGCCTTTCCCCACAGGAATTCAGCCAGGAGACGATAGATAACACATTAGCGTTGATAAGAAAGCATAGTGCTGAAATCTTGGGCATCGGAGAAGTCGGGCTTGACTACTACTGGGTCAAGGATCCCTCTGACAGGAGAAAAGAAATAGGAAACCTTCAGGTCTTCATTGAATTGTCCAAGTCCTTGAGTCTTCCCTTGGTTATTCACTCGAGGGGTGCCGAAGGCGACGTGTTGAAGGTGTTGGAGGAGAATGACGTAAGAGCCTTATTGCATTGTTTTTCCGGGAGCTTTGAGCAGGCTGAAAGGGCTATCTCACTTGACTGCCTCATATCTATTCCAACATCCGTGGTTTATTCGAAGAACAAGCAAGGCCTGGTGAAGAGATTGCCTCTGGAGTCTATAGTCTTGGAGACCGATGCCCCGTATCTCTCCCCGAACCCGAAGACGAGAAACGAGCCGAAGAATATCATGCTTTCAAGGGATAAAGTGGCTGAAATCAGGGGTTTGGATAAGCATGTTGTCGAGGAGACTACGACTGAAAACGCTTTAAGGTTTTTTGATTTAAAGGTGAGTGTGACCTAATCTTATTTGTCTTATGGAATCCATTAAGAGGTTCTCGGATGTTATGCTGGAGCAGGCAAGGATTCTTTCAGATTACTTGAAGACTTATCCCTCCTTCTTCGAGAAACAGATGGGGGAGCTTGATAGATTGTGTGAGCTCATAGAGGGCAGCAGGTCTATACACGTGTATGGTAAAGGCAGGTCCGCTAACGCGGCGGTGAGCCTCGCCCTCAGATTGAAGCACTTTGGCTACAATGTCTGGTTCGTAGGCGACGTGGTTAAGGAGAGAATCAAGAAAGGGGATGTCTCCATTCTATTCTCTGGCTCCGGTGAGACGGCTGAGGTGGTTAATGTTGCGGCGAGGGCTAAGAAAGACAAAGCATCCGTTATCACAATAACCTCATACCCAGACAGCACTTTAAGCAAGTACTCTGACCTAATAATCATTCTCCCGGGGGGTCTTGAAAAGAGGAAGGGCTGGGATTACCTGGAGGCTCAACTGGCCCCGGAATCCATGAAGGAGCCCCTCTTCTATGGCGGCGGGGAATTCGAGGCGATGGCTTATCTATTCCAGGAGACCTTGATTAGCGCGATAGGCAAACACAAGAAGATTCCCTCCTGCGCGGTGCTGAGGGAGCATGAACGCGATGAGATAATGGGTGAATGATAAATGCCAGAAGAGATGACCTATTCTAAGGCTGGGGTCAGCATAGAGAGAGAGGAATTAGCTATAAGGAGTATGATAAACATCCTGCAAAGGACCTTCAAATTCCGCAAAGGCAAGCAAGGGGAAGTACTGGAGGACATCGGGACCTTCGCTAACGTCATCGATCTAGGGGACCAGGCGCTTGCCATGTGCACGGACGGCGTGGGCTCAAAGGTCCTAGTCGCCCAAGAACTTGGTAGATACAATACCATCGGCGTAGACGTCGTGGCTATGAACGTAAACGATCTCATATGTATTGGCGCGAGGCCCCTGGCGATGGTGGATTACCTTGCAGTGAGCAGGATTAACCCCGACATCATGAAGGAGATAGCCATTGGTATCTATGAGGGCGCGAAGCAGTCAGATATTGCGATAATCGGCGGAGAAACAGCAACCCTGCCAGACATAATAATGGGCGTAGACGGAAAGGGCTTTGACATCGCCGGCACAGCCATCGGCTTAGTCGACAAAGACAAGATCATCACAGGGGAAAAAATCAATTCCGGGGATGTGGTGCTCGGCTTCAGGAGTTCTGGAATACACTCCAATGGTTTGACTCTCGCTAGAAGGGTCCTCCCCAGGAACATGTGGATGGAATTACTCACCCCTACCAGGATCTACGTGAAGGAGGTCATCGAATTGTTAGGGAACTATGAAGTCCATGGCCTCGCGCACATAACCGGCGGCGGATTCAGGAACCTGTTGCGGATAACCCCCTTAGGATTCCTCCTTGACAGTCTTCCCGCCCCGCAGATGATATTCAAGAAGATACAAGAGCTGGGTAACGTCTCCGACAAGGAGATGTATAAGACATTCAACATGGGCGTCGGCTTCTGTGTTATCCTGGATGGGTCCTCCGCCGACGAAATCATTAAAAAGTATGGCAACAAGTGGAAGATCAGCAGGATCGGCAGCATTACAGGGGATGGGGGTGTCAAGATAGTTAAGGAAGGCGGCGAAATAATATTCCAGTGATTTTTTTATGTAATCTAAGATAATAATGGGATTAAAATGCCTATACAAGAGGTCGAAAAGATTTGGATGAATGGAAAACTCGTTAACTGGGACGACGCCAGAATTCATGTATTGACTCATGCACTGCACTATGGCTCCGGCGTCTTTGAGGGAATCCGGTGCTATTGCACAGAGAAGGGCCCCGCAGTCTTCCGCCTCAGGGATCACATTCAGCGACTCCACGATTCAGCGAAGATATATCGTATGAAGGTTCCGTACAGCGTGGATGAGCTTTGTAAGGCGACGAAGGATCTCATAAGGGTGAATAAGTTGAAGGAATGCTATATCCGCCCCATCGTCTTCCGCAGCTACGGCGAGATGGGTTTAAGCCCTTTGAAGGCTCCGATCGACACATCAATCGCGGTTTGGCCTTGGGGCACCTACCTCGGGGAGGATGGATTGAAGAACGGCATCAAGGCGAAGATATCCTCCGTCCAGAGGATCTCTCCCAACATACTGCCTTCAAGCGCTAAAGCCACCGGCCAATACATTAACTCGATCCTGGCAAAGCTTGAGGTCTTGGACTGCGGCTATGACGAAGCCATCATGCTCGACTTCCGAGGCTTCGTCTCCGAGGGCCCTGGAGAGAACATCTTCATGGTCAAGGACTCTGTACTGTATACGCCGCCTGTTCACGCCAGCATCCTGCCGGGGATCACCAGGGATTCTGTGAAGGAGATAGCCTCTGATTTTGGCGTCTGTATCAGGGAAACGGATATTGCAAGGAACATGCTCTATAACGCGGACGAAGCATTCTATACTGGAACCGCTGCCGAGATCACTCCCATACGGCAGATAGACGGCATAGAGTTGGGTCCGCCTGGTCCGACAACGAAGAAGATTCAGAGAAAATTCTTCGACACCGTGAAGGGTAAAGATCGGCAGTATGAGAAGTGGCTGGACTATGTTTGATTCTTTGTCTTTTTTACCATATCTCTAATCTAAGATCCTTTATCCTCTTGAAATGCTCTAGCTTTCTGGTAATCAGGGCTTCGTCATTTGCTATGGCTATTGAAGCTATGATGACGTCCATGTCTCTGATCTGATAGCCGGATGTTCTTAGTTTTTCTATGAGTTCGCCTGCTATCTTTGAGGATTTTAGGTTGAAATCCAAGACCTTCAGATTCTTTAGTATATTTTCTACTAGAGCCAGGTTTTCATTGGGACGAGATGACCTGAATGCTACCCTGAATAACTCGCAGGCGGTTATAGTAGTTGTTGACATCGTTGTTCCCTTATCCTCTAGGCTTTTTATTTTGTCTACTGCGTCTTTGTCGCCTCGGATTAGACCGACCAGTAAATCGGTGTCAGAACAGGGCATTATAGTTTAACCTCCCTGATTTTGATTTTTTCTCTTTCCTTCAGTATATTGTCAAATATCTTGACTAGCTCTTTCTTGTCTCCCTTCCATTTCCCGGCGAATTCTGTGATAGGCTTCTTTTTTTCAGTTATTTTCATAACCACGTCTGAGAAGGATTCTTTTTTGCCTTTTATCGAGGATAGTCTTGAATAAGCCGCGTTGGATAGGGATATTACCTTTGTCACATCAATATATATGCATACACATATATAAACAATGCCCGGCATTTGCCAAGAAATCAGCCGCTCTCTATTATAGTTCCCTTGAATTCTCTTCCTTCTATCGCATTCCTCATGTTCCCCAAGTCTCTTCCATTGAGGAATATTGTTTTTATCCTGGATCTCTGGATTATCTTCGCAGCCAATATGTCCATGAGCTCGTATTTTCCTGCACCCATCGGATAGGCACTGACCATGTCTACGAGTTCCTCGACGGTAAGCCTTTCCTTCATCTTCGCGTCCTTGTGTTCCTTCGGGTCTTTGTCGTATATCCCTTCCACGTTGCTTGCATTGATCAGTAGATCTGCTCGAATGTATTCAGCCAGCAATGCAGCAACAGCATCCGTTGAATGCCCTGGGTGGGTGCCTCCCATCACCACGATCTTCCCGAAGTTGAGCGCCTTCAATGCCCCTATAAAGTCCTTAGGCGGCTCCAAGGTGGCCTTTTCGCCTATCACCGCAGACAACAGCCTTGCATTCAGTTTAGTCGCAGTTATCCCTATAAGATCGCAGAATATCTCGGATGCGCCGAACTTTCTGGCATTCTCTATGTATTTCCTCGCCAGCCTCCCCCCGCCCGTGACGATCGAGATCTGGTTTTTCTTTGATATCTCGTTCATCATCTCGGCTAAGTATTTGGCATAGCTCATGTCTATCTCGTCCGGCACCAGTATTGATCCCCCTATTGAGATGACTATCTTCATTTTCGCCCAGTTAATTTATCACGCTTCTAATTAAATATATGCGGGAATCGAATAAAATAGACCTGCTCGTCTTCGGGGATACGGCGATAGACTACTTCTATGAGGTGGAGCAGATTCCGAAGGTCAACAACGCAGCCGACGTCTTCCGTGCTAGGCAGTTCTATGGCGGCATGGGCGCTAACACGGCGGTTGTGGCGCACGCACTCGGCCTGAAAACGGGATTGGTGAGCGTTATAGGAACTGACGCTGAGGACTATCGGAAATACATGGAGAACCTCGGCATAAGGCTTTACCTGAAGGGCATCTTCGGCGACACAACCAAGTCGATTTTCTTCAAGGACAGGGAAAACCAGCTGATCAGCTTCTTTTATAAGGGCGTCACCGAAAAACTGGATGAGCTGGACTTCAAGAAAGACCTTGAAGTGGATGAAGTGGATATTGAAGAGGCTAAGTGCGTCTACATGGCGAGAACCTACCTCGACCTTCAGAGGAAGGTTGCACGGCACTGCAGACGAGCCTTTCTTGTGTATAACCCGGGTTATGGTGTTTTCAGGTTTAAGACCGTTCCTGAATCATTCTATAAGATATTGAAGAACACAGACGTTCTGGTGTTGAATCACCACGAGCTACAGCATCTGAAGGGCATTGGCTTCAAATTGGGCTTCAACCTTGGCCCTTCGGTCTTCCTTATCACTAAGGGCGGTATGGGCTGTAACATCTACTCCAAGAACGCTGAAATCAATGTTCCGGCATACAAGACTACGGTGGTGGATGCTGCCGGTGCAGGCGACGCCTTCAACTCCGGCTTTATTGCAGCACATGTCCGCGGGTTTGATGTCTATAACGCGGTCAAGGTTGGCAACGCCACAGCGTCCTTTATCGTCGAAGAATGGGGTTGCCAGACAAACCTGCCCACGTGGGAGATGGTCATGGAGAGATACAAGAAGCTCTAGTGCGATCCCTCTCCTTCAGTATCTCCATCTTCACCTCGATCTCTATCAATTGTTTCTCGTATTCCTTCATCAGCTCACTGAAGGCGTATTCGTCCAGTTCTCTTTCATAGAATTTCTTCCTTACGGCTTCTATCTTCCTCTCTACCTCCCCTCGCTGGGGGATAAGCTTCTTTAACTCCTCTCTCTCAGAGCGCATATCCGTCTTCTGTCTTTCTTCCCCCTTTTCCCTGGACTTCCGTATATCATCCACGAGTTCGCTGTAGAATTCTGCTTCGCCGCTCTCAGTTATCTGTTTCTCTGCGGCATGATACCATGGAGTCAGCGACGTCTTGCATTCCTTTATCACCTTAACGAAGTCTTCCATATTTATCCTTCTCTCCTCGCCGCCCTTCAGCGCCTCCTGCCAGGGTATTTCCGTCGATTGATCACATATAACCTTTATGTCGGATGCAGCATATCCCTCAGTTAATTCCGCCAGCCTCGTGAAGTCCACGTCTACAGCAAGCGGCTTATCCTTGGTATGTATCCTGAAGATATCCTCCCTCGCCTCCCTATCGGGTGGGGGCACCAGCATCTGTTTTGTGAATCTCTCCGATCTCCTCAACGCTGGGTCGATGTTCCATGGGGCGTTCGTGGCTGCCATGATAACCAATCCCTTGGTCTTCTTGAATCCGTCTAGCTCTGTCAGGAATGAGTCGATGAGCCTCCTCCCTGATTCACTACTCACTTGGTCTCTCCTACCTGTTATCGCATCCAGTTCGTCGAAGAACAGAATGGAGGGAGTATTTCTGCTCGCTCTCTCGAATATCCCCTGAATGTTTTTCTCTGATTCGCCCACTCTGTCTGAGAGTATGTCGGTAAGCTTTATATTGAAGAACGCCACACTGCACTCTCCGGCTGTGGCCCTCGCAATGTATGTTTTACCGCAGCCAGGCGGCCCGTATAAGAGCAGGGATCCCCCGACCTCTTTCCTGTATTGTTTAGCCAATTCCGGGTCCGTTATAGGATACACGATAAGCTTCTTTATCTCTTCCTTCACTTCCCCCATGCCGCCCACGTCGCTGAAGTCTATCTCGGGCTTCTCTGCCTCATCCACTCCGCCGCCGTATTTCAGTATTTGCTTCGCCAAGTCTTCGAAGAATCTCTCCTCTCCGCTGGATTTCAATTCCTTGTACGCCATCTTGAACCACGGTATGAGAGATGATTTCTGCTTTTTCAGGGCCTCTTGGAAGTCTCTCATATTGATCTTTCTCTCTTTCCCTCCTTTTAATGCCTCCTCCCAGGGTTTTTCTGCTGCTTTCTCGCATATCGCCTTTATGTCTGATGAGGAGTAGTCTTCCGTTAATTCCGCCAGCCTCTTGAAGTCCACGTCTACAGCAAGCGGCTTATCCTTGGTATGTATCCTGAAGATTTCCTCCCTCGCCTTCTGGTCTGGTGATGGGATGAATATGTGTTTTGTGAATCTGACTGATCTCCTCAACGCTGGGTCGATGTTCCATGGCTCATTGGTTGCTGCAATGATTAACACATCCTTTCCCAGTGTCTCGACTCCGTCCATCTCCATGAGGAATTGGTCTATCTCCATTTTTTCTGCGTACTCTATGGCACCTTCTCTGCGGCCTCCTATCGCGTCCAGTTCGTCGAAGAATATTACTGCTGGGGAATTCTTAGACGCTTCCTCGAATACCTTGTGCAGGCTTTCGGCTTCCGCCTGAACCCCTCTCTCCACTATCTCGCTTATGTTTACGTTGAAGAATGGCATCCCGCTTTCCCCTATCGTGGCCTTAGCTATGTATGTTTTTCCGCAGCCGGGCGGACCATACAACAGTATCGCTCCCCCAGATTTTTTCCCGAAGTCTTTTGCGAGTTCTGGGTTCATTAGCGGGTAAAGCAGCGACTCAGTTATTTCTTTTTTGACTTCTTCCATGCCGCCTACGTCGCTGAAGTCTATGGTGGGTTCCTCTATCGGTATCGAGCCTTCTGCCGAGATCGACACGCTTAATGCTACTGGTTTGAGTTTCACCCCCGGCTTTATCTTTGTGAAGGGGTCGTGGATGAATCTTACTGGAAAATACCTCTCTGGGGATTTGATTTTGTGTCTGTCTTTTCTCTTATAGAATGCCTGCATGTAGGGTATGAAGGTTATCCCCTTAATCACGACCTTTGCTTCGAACAGGTTTGTGAGCAGCTGCGACATCATATCTATCGAGTATCTTATGTTGTCTTTCTTGTATGTGTCATCTATCGTATCCACCTCTGAGATCGAGTTTGACATATCATAGCATTTGTTGTTGAACTTCGGTAGATGCACTTCTGCTTTAACGCGTTCTTTCACAACGGTCTTGTGCTGTTCTTCGGGGTTTAGTTCGTCCCATATTCCCTTGAATAACATAAGCCATGTGTCCTTGTAGTCCTTTAGGTAGTTGAGCTGCGCCAGATCCATTATAGCGTTTTGGTCCAGGTTTTCTGCGTACAGGAAGCTGGTTCTCATCAAGGCCCCGAGTGTTCTGACGGATACTGGAGGCAGGTTTATTATCTTCCTCAGGATGTCTTCCCTCTTTATCATGTGCCCGTGTGTCATGTATAGGTCAGCGTTCGCCAGGTCAACATAGAAGTGGTTCTCCTTTGTCTCATATATCACCTGCTCTCCTACTACGCCTTTGTGTGTTTCCTCCATCCTCGAGACCCTGTATTTCGCCAGCGGACGGTATGCTTTCACTATCTCTGTCTTCTCCTTGAACAGCAGGCTGTTTACCAATCTCGAAACTATGTTTTTTCTGAGTCTCTTCTCTTGTCTTTTTTCCGCGCCCTCGGATATTGCAAAGGATCTGGTCTCAACCCTCTGTATTTTCATCTGCCTGTTAAATTATATCCTATATGCCTTTTTATAGATGTCGGGGAAAATACATACCTATAATGAGGTGATCCAATGGTCGAAGTTAAGAAGATGCTTGTTCCGGCCCTTATCCCGGGCGTGGTTGCTGCTGTTTTTACCACAGTCATTGGTCTGATACCGGTTATAGGTATGTGTAATCTAGCATGCTGTCTCTGGCTTATGGGAGGCGGTGTTTTAGCGGCCTACCTGCTTAAGAAGAATGTTAGTAAAATCGAGCTAAAGGATGGTGCAATCGTCGGCGCATTAAGCGGTGTGGTTTTCGCCATCCTGTCAACGATATTCTCCGCCGTCTTGCTTCTTGTCGGCTTCGGTACGAACATGGCTACGATGGAGCAATTCGGTGGCGGCTACATGGAACCTGCTGAATACGGCTTAGGTATCTTGATCGCCATAGTTATCCTCTTTTTCATGTACCTCCTTATGGGCGTGGTCTTCTCAGCTATTGGCGGCGTCTTAGGCGCTAAGCTGCTGGAGAAATAAAGCCCTCTTTTTCTTTTCTTTTTTTCATATTTAACCGTGATGGACTCAAAGAAGCTCCTTATCTACCTATTCTTCCTCTCCCCCTTAGCTGTGTGGTTCTCCCTCATCGTCCTTGCTCCGTATCTTGCCAGCGTCGGCTGTCCCTTCTCTGGTTTCCTCTATTTTTTCTTCTCTGAGACCTGTCATCAGCTTCCTGGGCGTTCTTTTTTCCTCTATGGCTTCAAGTTGGCGGTCTGCGCCCGCTGCACTGGCATCTACTTGGGCGCCTTAGTCTCTACTTTATTCTATCCCTTTTTTCTTCCAGTAGACAACAAAAAAACTCCCGGAAAATTCCTGCTCTTGTTCTCTCTCATCCCCCTGGGCTTGGACGGCGGCATACAACTGTTGACGGCCTATGAGAGCACGAACCTTCTCCGCTTTTTCACTGGTCTGGTCTTCGGCGGCGTTCTCCCGCTCTACCTTCTTCCAGTATATAACGAATTGGTCTACGGCTTCTTGTCTAACCGAAGAGGAATCCTATGAAATGCTCATTTCTTTAGGATCTCCAGCAGGTTTTTGGCTTTGATGATCTTTATGCCCTTGAATTCTCTTAGGCTGAGCAGATGGCTGTCGCCTGATACGATGTAGTCCGCTTTACCGGCGACCGCACACTCAAGGACCCGGTTGTCGGCTGGGTCCTCTAAGATGGTATTGAGTCTCTTAGTCGAATCCACTAAGGTTGAAACAGACATAAGCCTATTGACGACATCATCTATCCTTGTGTTCAAGTCTGTCAGCCGCAGCTGGAAATGATCCCGCCACAAAACTTCTTTAAGTTCCTCCAAAATCCCGCTGGAGATAAGAAGCTCTATCTCACCTTCCTCTGCTAGATGGATTACTCTTCTCTCATTGCCTTCCCAGAAAAGGGCGGACACCAAGACATTGGTATCGGCGACGACTTTCATCTCTTCCTTACTTCTCTGATTGCTTTCTCTAAGTCTGTCCGCGTCAGACCTAATTCCTCAGCCCTCTTCCTGAAAGGCTCGGCAATCTCGTCGAATGATTTTTCGAGCGCCTCCTCCGAAATCTTCTTGAAGACGATGCGATCATCTTTACCAAAGACAAGGAAACGGTCTTCAGGCTTGATGTTCAACGCTTTACGTATTTCGGCTGGTATCACGATCTGGCCCTTTGAGGATATCTTGGCAACATTAATATACACTCTAAACACCTCCTACATTTCTTACATTATATACTACGTCTTACAAACATAAAAACTACAGCAACAACACCTCACCCTGGACAGGCGCAACAGGTTCAAGCTCCCTGAAATTGATGGCACCAGCTATCGTCTCAGTATTAGTCTTAATGCCCTTCTCCTCCAAAGCGGCTGGAAGGCATTCTCCACAGACCGTGATTATGCCAGTATATGCGGTTTTTGTCGGAAGACCTAAGATTTCACCCTCACCTCCACTAACAATGACCATACCCCCAAATGCCTCTAATGCTTTCTTAAGCAAATTTATGGCTTTTGTCCTCATCGTATAAGGAATCTCATTATACTCAGCCAAAATAACACCCCTATTTTTAGTGAATATATCTCTTATATGAAAAAGCCCACTACGCATGAAAAGCTCTATTGTATCTATGGAGGCTGAAAGTGGAGAGACGAAATTATTGCACCGTATTGGTTTCATGTCTTCTACCTCAACAGTCAAACTGACTCCAATATGCATGAAGATGCCATAATTCAGCCACAGTTGATCTATGGTTGCACTAGACATAGTAGCCAATCCAAACATTCCATCCGGAACCAAACGATTACAGATTTTTTCTCCGCTGTGAGCGAATCCCACCATTTGCGGGAACAAATTACTCCTACAAAGATCCCTCAGTGTAGCCCTTACCTCTTGCTCTTGATTCTTGGCTATAAAAGACAGATTAACGATAACCTCACCTCGCTGCTTATAGACATCGAATTTAGAATCACACATAATCCTCGCCATCTTATCAACAATATAATCAGATCGAGCATACACAAAAGAAGTGCGCAACTCATCCCTGCCTTCTTCTGTAATCCACCTCCCCTCTCTTCCCATGTTTTCCGTGAAACCCATGCCGTCTAACTCTTGGAGGTAGTTTCTTATCATCCTCTCCGTCAGAGGGGTTCCGATGTCTTGGAGTTCCCTAGCTATCTCTGAAGAGGTTAATGCCTTGTTCTTTCGCTCTAGGATGGATAATATCTCGAATATGTTTCTTTTTTTGGTCATCTCAACCCTAACACGGCATCTTGTAGACGTCTCCCATCATCGACCTGATCCTATAATGTAGTCTCCCTGAGGGGTGTGTGTCTACTGTCCACTCCATGTCCTTCATCAGCATCATTCCATCGTCTCCGTCTTCCATCACCGGCTGCTGTGTCGGCTTTTCCAGTTCCATAATCTTTCTCTGGTAGTATTCCGTTATCAGCTTGAATTCTTCCCTGTTTATCACACCTTGTAAGTATCTGAGCTTCGCTATATTCATCTTCTCCTTTATCTCATCCATCTCCCTCAGTTCATCTAACTCAGGCATTATTATCTCTGGTTCCCTGGCTTCCCCGTATCCCTCTAATAAGTCCTTCAGTTTCCTGTAGAATTCTTCTTCCATGCTTTCCTTCAGCTGTTTTCTGGCTGCCTTGATCCATGGGAGTATTGTCGGCTCCTGTTCTTCTGCTGCATCCAGGAAGTCTTCCATGTTTATCTTCCTCTCTATTCCGCCGGCGACTGCTTCGTTCCAGGGTTTTTCTGCTGCTTTCTCGCATATCGTCTTTATGTCTGATGCTGAGTATTCCTCTGTCGCCTCCGCCAGTATTTCGTAGTCTACTTCAGCGGATACTGGCTTGTCTCTGGTGTGTATTCTAAAGATTTCTTTCCTTGCGTCGTGGTCTGGCGGCGGGACCATTATTTGTTTGCTGAATCGTCCTGTTCTCCTCAACGCGGGGTCAATATTCCATGGAGCATTTGTCGCTCCCATTACCATCACGCCTTTGTTTTCGGTGAAGCCGTCTAATTCAACCAGGAGCTGATTTATTATCTTCTTCTCTTTCCCTGCTGTGTTGTCTCGTCTCCCTGCTATCGCATCGAGTTCGTCGAAGAATATTATCGCTGGAATGTTGTTTCTCGCTCTTTCGAATATTTCTTCTATCTTTTTCTCTGATCCTGCGTCTGTCAGCTTTACATTGAAGAAGGCTGCATCGCATTCTCCTGCCGTTGCCTTCGCAATATAGGTTTTCCCGCAGCCTGGAGGCCCATATAATAGTAGCGCTCCTCCCGTCTTTTTCCCGTACTTTTCCGCTAGTCCTAGGTTTTCTATAGGGTATACTATGTTTTTCTTTATCTCTTTTTTCACTGATTCCATGCCTGCGACGTCCTTGAACTTTATCTCTGTTTTCTGTACTTGGTCTACTCCGCCCGCATGCTTTAGTATGTGCTTTGACAGTTCCCTGTAGAGGTCTACTTCGTTGCTTTCTCTTATCTCTTTTTCCGCTAATCTGAACCATGCTGTGAGCGAGTTCTTGTGTTCTCTTAATGTATTGAGCAAATCTTCTGTCTCTACCCGTTCTTTCTCATGCCATAGGGTCTGCGCGGCTTTCTCGCATATTGTCTTTATGTCTGACGCTGCATATCCCTGGCTTTCCTCTGCCAGTTTTCCGTGGTCTATTTCTCCTATGGGTAATTCTTTCACGTATTTTTTGAATAACTGCTCTCTCACCTCTTTTTCCGGTGGCGGCACGAACACTTGTTTGTTGAAGCGGCCTGCCCTTCTCAGCGCGGGGTCCAACTCCCAAGGAATGTTGGTTGCTGCAATGATCAATACATTCTCTGTCATATTGTTCACGCCGTCCATTTCCGTGAGAAGTTGTGTTAGCATTATTCTCTCTTCCTGCCTCTGTCTTGTGTCTCTTTTCCTGCCTACTGCATCTAGTTCGTCGAAGAATATTATCGCTGGAGCGTTCTGGTTAGCCTCCTCGAATATTCTGTGTATTTTTTCTGCTGCTTCCTCCGCTCCTAAGCCTATCACATCATTCACGTTCACGTTGTAGAATGGTAATCCTGTCTCCCCTACCACTGCCTTCGCCATATATGTTTTCCCGCAGCCTGGGGGTCCATACAATAGCAGGGATCCTCCTGCCTTTTTCTTGAGTTTTTTGGCTAGCTCCGGGTCCTTTAAGGGTTTCAGGAATGTGTCCTCTATCTCTTTTTTCACCTCCTTTAGGCCTACCACATCTTTGAAGTCTATCGTCGAGGACTCCATCGGCACCGCATTTTTGGCTCCGATCTCGGTGCTTAACGCGATCGGCTTCAGTTTCATTGTTTTCTTTTTCTTCGCCTTTTTGTTGAAACACAGTGGATAGTGTTTCTCTGTAACCTTACTCTTGTGTTCTGCCTTCAGGTAGGGCATATACGTTATCCCTTCCAACGTCGTCTTTACATCATACAGGTTTTTCAGGATCCCTGCTATCCTGTCCACTGGGTACCTTATCGTGTCTCTCTCATATGATTCAACAATCGATTCCTCCTCCTCCAGTTTCTGCGATAGATCATATCCTTTATCCATGTAATCTGGAAGCTCATAGTCTGCCTTCACGTGTTCTTTGGTCTCTGTTTTTTTCCCTGTTGGATCTGCGCTCAGCTCGTCTATCAACAACGCAGCCAACACCCTGCCCTTGAGTCTATACACGTCAATCAATCTTTTCTCCTGCAGCTCCTCTATTGTCTCTTCTTCTATTTCTTCTCTTAGCCTGCTTCCCTTCCATAGTAGCTCAGCCAGCGTCTTCACCTTAGCCGGCTGCAGATCATACACCCTCTTCAGTATGTCGTATTTCCTTATTTCCTTGTTTTTGAGGAAATGGATTTCTCCTTCGTTGAGGTCTACGTAGATATAATTTGTTTTTTTCTTGTATTCTTTGCCGTGTTTTTCTTCTCTTTCTGTTCTGTATTTTGCTAGCGGCTGGTATGCTTTTCTTATCTTGGCTTCTTTTTTCTTCAGTTTTTTCTCTATTTTTTTCTCTGCCTTCTCAGCTACCGGGAATGTTGTCGTCGTTATCTTGGTTGTCTTCATCTTTTTATTTTATCACATTCATTATCTGGGCTTCTATGTCCATCATCGCCCGGGTGCAGGCTATCGTCGTATCGGCTATGTTTCTGCCTTCTCCGGGGTGTTGTCCTATCAATTGCATGGTCTTTTCTATCTTGTTTCTTTCTCCCATTAGTCTCTTTATCTCCTTGTATGTGTTCATTTTTTTATTCCTCCCCCAGTTTTTGTATTTTTGTGTCTATGTTTCTGAGCGCCCTGATGCATGCCACTATCGTGTTTGTTTTTTTGTCGTCTATTCTGTTGTTTCCTAGTATGTGTAGTGCTCTCTTTATTGTTTCTCTTTGTTCTTGTAGTCTTCTTTTTTCCTGGTTTTCTGTTGGCATTTCTTCCCAACCTGTTTGTATAATGTTTGTTATATTTTCCATTTCTGGAGACATTTCACGATTTGTTGCTTATATATGTGGACTTACTCCTTTAAAAAGACTACAATTTGTTGTAGAATTATTATAACAATATAGTAAAATCATGTCAGGAAATGTATTACCAGAAATACAATTGCAATTATTTTGTTAAAGTTAACAAAAAGTCAATCTTTTCTCTGCATATCATTTTTATGCCATTTTTGGTTGAGACCTTTTTCTCTAAAAACAAAATTCACCTAAAAAGCCGCCTAAGACCCTCTTTCCTATCTCTAACTCCTCATAAAACCTTAAAATACAAAAATATAGATAATTTATTACCTAAAACCCCTTAAAATACTATTCTATTCTATTCATCTCGCAAAAAACCTTCTTTGAAGGTTTTTAGGTTTTTAAGTCTGGCAAACCAGTTTATTTCTTTTTTTAGTCTTTTTTTAGTCTTTTCTTCGAAAAATAAGCTTTTTTATCTGCTTTAGAGTGCGTGTAAACCTTTTCTCGTGCTTTTTTAAGGGAATAAAGCGTTTTACTAACGTATTAGGTGGTTTTGGGGGGCGTTCGTAGAATGGATTTTTCGTTCAAGGATTGGCATTTCACATTGGCAAGCTTCTTCATCTTCCTCAGTGTCTGGTCTTTTCTCACATACGGCGGCTTCATCGAACCCTTCTTCCTGCCTTCTCCGTCTGCCGTCTTAGGTGCTGCAGTCACCTTATTCACTGAACATGACCTCATCTCTGACATCTTCGCCAGCACCTACCGTGTCTTCGCCGGTTTTCTGCTTTCTGCCGTATTTGGTGTTCCTCTTGGTATATTGATCGGCCACCATAAGCAGGTCAAGGCCTTTTTCGAGCCTCTCATCGGCGTTGCCAGATATCTGCCAATCGCGGCCTTCATCCCTCTCTGCATTTTGTGGTTTGGGATAGATGACTTGAGTAAGATCATTTTTCTTTTCATCGGTACGTTCCCTTATCTTGCTCTTATGACGGCTGATGTTGCATCTGATGTTGAGAAGCATCTTATTGAGTCTGCTCATACTCTTGGTGCGAATAGGTTGGATACTGTCATCCACGTCGTTGTTCCCGCTTCTTTGCCTGGAATCTTCGATAATCTGCGGGTTTGTGCCGCCATCGGTTGGACTTATGTTGTGGTCGCTGAGCTTGTTGCTGCGAACTCCGGCCTCGGCTATGTGATTATCCGGTCTCAGAGGTTTTTGCAGACTTCGAATATTCTTGTTTGTATTGTCGTCATAGCTTTTCTTGGTTTAGCTACTGACTGTTTATTCAGGTTTCTTCGTGGTTATCTGTTTCCTTGGGCGAAGTTGGGGGTGATGCTGTGAGTGATGTGAAGCTTGTTGTGCGGGGTGTTTCGAAGACTTTCGGTTCTAATGGCGGCTGCGTTAGGGCTCTTGAAGGTGTCGATCTTGAAGTCAGAGATGGCGAGTTCGTCGCCTTGTTGGGTCCGAGCGGCTGTGGTAAGACCACTCTCCTTAGGTTGGTTGCGGGCCTTGATGTCCCTACTGAGGGTGAAATAGTGTTGGACGGTAAACCGGTTGCTGGTCCTGGAGTGGACCGCGGCCTGGTTTCTCAGGAGTATGGTCTTTTTCCGTGGCTTAGTGTTTGGGGTAATATTGATTTTGGTCTGCGGTTGAATGATGTTCCTGAGGAGTGGCGGTTTAAGGTTGTCGGGGATTTTGTCCGCCTTACTGGTCTTTCTGGTTTTGAGGATGCGTATCCTTCGGAGCTTTCTGGTGGGATGAAGCAGAGGGTTGCTTTGGCTCGTACTATGGTTAATGATCCCGAGATATTGTTGTTGGATGAGCCTTTCGGTGCTTTGGATACTCAGACGCGTTCTTTGATGCAGGAGCTTCTCTTAGACGTCTGGGAAAACAAAAAGAAGACGGTTCTATTGGTGACCCATGATATTGAAGAAGCTATTTTCTTGGCTGATACTGTTTATGTTGCAACCTCTAAGCCTTGTTCGATTAAGGCTAAGATTAAAGTCAATCTACCTCGCCCACGGACTTTCAGTATGAAATCAAGCAAAAAGTTCATTGAATTGCGTAAATCCTTACATGAGCTCATCCGAGAAGAATCACTCAAAGCCATGCAACCCATAACTAATAAAGCAAAAAAGCCTCTGAGAAGCCCCACCAAAAGAATGACATTCAGCGGCTTCATAAAGACAACAATCTATGACATAGTTATTCCAAGATAAAATCAACAACCACACCCTAAAGGGTGTGGTATGAACTTACAAACACACTAAAATGTCAAAAACAAAGGAGGTGCAAGC